>DAOMBL010000032.1:0-14671 GCA_035427325.1 Casimicrobiaceae bacterium | reverse complement strand
GCCGACGCCGTTGTGCGGCATCGGCGCGCAGCCTGTCGGGCTGAAGCCCGACCCAAAGGGAGCGGTGTCGGGCCGGCGTTCAGGCCGACGTTCTTCGCGCTGCCACGAAGAGCCTGCCGATCGCCTCGGCCCGCGCGGCGAGCAGCGCGGCGGCATCGCGCACGCAGCCTTCGAGCGTGGCCGGCCCCGCCGGCAGCGCGAAGCAGCCGTCGAAGCGCTCGTTCAGCGCATCGAGCGCGCCCGGATCGATCGCGCCGGAAACGAGCGAGACGGGCACGCCGCGTGCGCGGGCGCGGTCCGCGACGACGCAGGGAGCCTTTGCGAGCAGCGTCTGCGCGTCGCTCCTGCCTTCGCCGGTGATCGCCCAGTCGGCGCCGTCGAGCGCGGCGTCGAGGCCGATCAAGTCGGCGACGACCTCGGCGCCGGATTGCGCTGTGGCTCCGACCAGCATCAGCGCGAAGCCGAGCCCGCCCGCCGCGCCTGCACCGGCACGTCCGGAGGCGGCGCGATCCAGCGACCGTTCGACGATCGATGCGTAGCGCCCGATCGTCGCGTCGAGCGCGGCGACCCGGTCGGGCGCCACGCCCTTCTGCGTGCCGAAGACCGCGGTCGCGCCGCGCTCGCCGGTCAGCGGATTGTTCACGTCCGACATGACGACGATCGAACATGCGGCAAGGCGCGCGTCGAGCACGGACGCGTCGGCGTGCGCAAGGCGTGCGAGCCCCGCGGGCGTCGGCTCGACCTCGCCCCCGCGCGCGTCCAGCAGACGCATGCCGAGCGCCGCCAGGAATCCGGCGCCGCCGTCATTGGTGCTGCTGCCGCCCAGTCCGATCATGAACCGGCGCACGCCCCGATCGACCAGCGCGCGGACCTGCTCGCCCAGCCCGCGTGTCGAGCGCCGCTCCACCGGTGCGGCCATGTTCGCGGCATCGGTGATCGCGACGACCTGCGCGGCTTCCAGCACGGCCGTGCGCTCTCCGTCGCGCTCGACGATGCCGTAGCCCGCGCTGACGCGGCCACCCGCGGCGTTCTCGACGTCGAGCGTCCCCCGCGCCGCGGCTGGCGCCGCCGCACGCAGCACCGTGTCGAGCGTGCCTTCGCCGCCGTCGGCCATCGGGCGCTCGATCACCACCGTGCCGGGCATTGCACGAGAGAGGGCGCGGGCGATCGCCGCGGCGGCGGAGGGCGCGTCGAGCGAGCCCTTGAACGAATCCGGCGCGACGACGACGCGCATCGCGACGTTCGCGTCAATCGCGATGCGTGGCACGCGCGAGGCGGTCGCGCACCGCGGTCCAGGCCGCGTCACCGGGCGGCGCCTCGATGAGGATGGCGTCGGCTTGCGCGGCGTCGAGCGCGCGCAGGTTCGCGTAGAGGTCGCGCGCGTAGCCCTCGGCGTCCGGCGGCGCCGCGATCCAGCGGCCCTCGAAATCGTCGGGGCGCGCGACGCCTCGCGCGAGCACCGCGACCGCTTCGTCGCGTTCGCGGAGGCGTAGGAGTTCGGTCGGGAGCGCACGCGCATCGACGAGGAATGCCGCGGTCCGCGGGGCATAGTGCGACGCGTGCGACCCGGACGCGCGCGGCGCGCCTGCCGTCCCCGCCTCCGGGGCCTGGCCGAGCACTCGGGCGATCGCGTCGACGCTGACGCCTCCCGGACGGAGAAGGAGCGGAAGGTCGCCGTCGAACGCGACGATCGTGCTCTCGATGCCCACTGCGCACGCGCCGCCGTCGCGGATCATCGCGACCCGGCCGCCCAGATCGTCCGCGACGTGCGCGGCGGTCGTCGGCGAGACGTGGCCGTAGCGGTTCGCCGACGGTGCGGCGACACCGTGGCCGCCGCGCGCCGCGAACGCGGCGAGGAGCGCCTGCGCGACAGGATGCGCGGGCACGCGCAGGCCCACGGTGTCTTGGCCGCCGGTGACCGCGTCGCCTGCGAGCGGTGTGCGAGGCAGGATCAACGTGAGCGGCCCCGGCCAGAAGGTCTGCGCGAGCGCGCGCGCCGTCGGGGACGCCGCGCGCCCACGCATCGAGAGGCGAGGCGTCCGGAAGGTGCACGATCAGCGGATGGTCGGCGGGCCGGCCCTTCGCCGAGAAGATCGCGCGCACCGCGTCCGGGTTCGCTGCGTCCGCGCCGAGGCCGTAGACGGTCTCGGTCGGAAAGGCCACGAGCGAGCCGCGCGCGAGCGCGGCGGCCGCACGCTCGATGGCATCGGCAGTCGCGGGAACGACCGTTGCGTTCATGGGGACAGGGCGTCGTGGCGAAGCGGCGGCGTGCCCGGAATGCCAGAATTCCCCGCTTTGCCGCGAGGCCGTCCGGGCCCCGCGGATCGTCTGCGCAAGGGAAACCATGAGCGAATTCCTGTTCACGTCGGAGTCGGTGTCGGAAGGCCATCCGGACAAGGTCGCCGACCAGATTTCCGACGCCGTGCTCGACGCGATTCTAGAACAAGACCCCACCGGCCGCGTGGCCGCCGAGACGCTGGTGTCGACCGGCCTCGTCGTGCTGGCGGGCGAGATCACGACGACGGCGAACGTCGACTTCAGTCGTATCGCGCGCGAGACCGTCCGGTCGATCGGCTACAACGACCCGGCCTTGCGGTTCGACGCCGACGGCTGCGCGGTGATGGTCTGCTACGGCAAGCAGTCTCCCGACATCGCGCAGGGCGTGGACCGGGCGTCCGACGACTACCTGAACCAGGGCGCGGGCGACCAGGGCCTGATGTTCGGCTACGCGTGCGACGAGACGCCGACGCTGATGCCGTTCCCGATCTACTACGCGCACCGGCTCGTGCAGCGCCAGAGCGAATTGCGACGCGACGGCCGGCTGCCGTTCCTGCGTCCCGACGCGAAGTCGCAGGTCACCGTGCGCTACCGCGACGGCAAGCCGCACTCGATCGATACGGTCGTGCTGTCGACGCAGCACCATCCGAGCATGAACGAGAAGCGCGACGAACTCTCCGAGGCGGTGATCGAGGAGATCTGCAAGCCGGTGCTGCCCAAGGAGATGCTGTCGGGCACGCGATTCCTCGTGAACCCGACCGGCCGCTTCGAGATCGGAGGTCCGCCCGGCGACGCGGGCGTGACCGGCCGCAAGATCATCGTCGACACCTACGGCGGCGCGGCTCCGCACGGCGGCGGTGCGTTCTCCGGCAAGGATCCGTCGAAGGTCGACCGCTCGGCCGCGTACGCCGCGCGCTACGTCGCGAAGAACGTCGTCGCGGCGGGGCTCGCGCGCCAGTGCGAGGTGCAGGTGGCCTACGCGATCGGCGTCGCGAAGCCGATGAACGTGACGGTCTACACGAACGGCACCGGAAAGATCCCCGACGACCGGATTTCGCAGATCGTGCAGCAGGAGTTCGACCTTCGTCCCAAAGGCATCATCCGCATGCTCGACCTGCTGCGCCCGATCTACCGCAAGACCGCGGCCTACGGTCACTTCGGCCGCGACGAACCCGAGTTCACCTGGGAGCGCACCGATCGTGCCGAGGCGTTGCGCAGCAAGGCCGGCATCTGATCGCGAGCGACACCATGCGCGACCGGCGATGGGGCGCTTGCGTCAAGAGGGCAGGGTCCCCGACCCTCGTCACCCTGGAGAGCCGATGAACCCGATTCGTGTGGGCGCGGTCGTGGCGGTGGTCTTCGCGTTGGCGGCCTGTTCGAACAATCCCGCCTCCGATCCGTGGAACCGCGCACCGATCGTGCGCAACACCGACGTGTCGATCGACGGCCGCAGCGAGACGGTGAAGCGCGGCGATACCATCGCCGTGCACCTCGACTCGACGCCGTCGACCGGCTACCGCTGGGAGCTCGTGCGCCTCGCCGGCGCGTCGGTCGTGCAGGTCGGCCTGCCGGACTATCAGCCCGAGACCGCCGCGGGCGTGCCCAAGGTCGGCGCGCCCGGCCACACGACCTTCCGGTTCCGCGCCGTGCAGAGCGGCACGTCGAGCATCGACCTCGCCTACCGGCGGCCGTTCGACGAGGGCGCGCCGGCCGCGCGGACCGTCCGCTTCGAGATCGCGGTGCCCTGATTCCGGTGCGCTGCTTCCCGCCGCCCCGCGGTCATCGCTCCCGATGGACGTGAAACGCGATGTCGCAGGGCCGGTCCGGGACGCGCTCGCGCGCCGCCTCTCGTCGCGTTGCGGTGACGAAAGCTGGATTGGCGTCTGCGTGCGTGTCGTCGATGCCTCGCGCCGCGACGACGGTGCTTCGATCGTGCGCACGCCCGACCACTACCTCGCGGCGGCGTGGGCGCCAGGCGCGCCCCGCTCGCGCTGGCCGGACGCGGTGGTCATCGGCTCGCCGGCCGCCGCCGACGCGCTCGGGCTGCTGCTCCGCCACGTTCCCCGCGACGCATCGCTCTTCCTCGCCGACCGCGACGCGGTCGACCTCGTGCTCGCGGCGCGCATCCTGCTCGCCGCCGACCGCAACCTGGAGCCGTACCAGCGGGACGGCATCGCGGTGTTCGTCGCGGCCGAGGAGGCGCGGGTCGCGGCACAGGTCGCCGGCCGGTACACCGATCGCGACGAGGGATACGAGCGCTTCCGCGATGGGGTCAGCCGCGATGGGGTCAGAGCCGCAACTTCGCGTTAGCCGCAGGGGGTCAGGATGGGGTCAGAGCCGAGACTCCGCATGCAGTCTCGGCTCTGACCCCATCCTGACCCTGACCCCATCCTGACCCCACGCCATGGCGCTCTTCGATCCTTTCTCGCTGCGCGGACTCGAACTCGCGAACCGCATCGTCGTCTCGCCGATGTGCCAGTACTCGGCGGACGACGGGTGCGCCGGCGACTGGCACCTCGCGCACTGGGCGCAGATGCTCCAGTCGGGCGCATCGCTCCTCTTCGTCGAGGCGACCGCCGTGACGCGCGACGGGCGCATCACGCACGGTTGTCTCGGCCTCTACGACGACGCGTGCGAGCGCGCGTTCGCGGACGTGCTCGCGCGTGCACGACGACTCGCGCCGAGCGTACCGGTCGCGCTGCAGCTGGCGCACGCCGGGCGCAAGGCGTCGTCGGCGCTTCCCTGGGAGGGAGGCGCGCCGCTCGCGGGACCACGGGCGTGGCCGGCCTGCGCGCCGTCCGCCGTCGCGTTCGATGCCGGCCATCCTGTGCCTCGCGCAATCGATGGCGCGGGACTCGCATCGATCCGCGATGCGTTCGCCGCCGCTGCGCGACGTGCGGCCCGCGCCGGGGTCGACGCGATCGAGGTCCACCTCGCGCACGGCTACCTGCTGCACGAGTTCCTGTCGCCGCTTGCGAACCAGCGCCAGGATGCCTACGGCGGCACGCGCGAGCGGCGCCTGCGCTTCCCGCTCGAGGTGTTCGAGGCGGTCCGCGAAGCCTTTCCCGCGGACCGCCCGGTCGGCGCGCGCGTCTCCGCGACCGATTGGGTTCCGGGTGGATGGACGCTCGACGACACGATCGCGCTCGCCGGCGAACTCGCCGCGCGCGGAGCCGACTTCATCGACGTGTCGAGCGCGGGACTCTCGCCCGCGCAGCGCATCGAGTCGAAACCCGGCCTGCACGTGCCGTTCGCGCGCGCGATCCGCGCCGCGACCCGCATGCCGACGATCGTCGTGGGACTCATCACCGAACCCGCGCAGGCCGACGCCATCGTCGCGAGCGGCGACGCCGACCTCGTCGCGCTCGCTCGCGGCCTGCTGTGGAATCCGCGCTGGCCCTGGCACGCCGCGCAGGCGCTAGGTGCGAAGGTCGCGGTCCCCCCGCAGTACCTGCGCGCGGTGCCCCGTCGTTGACGCGTCTGGGGTCAGAGACGAAACTCGGGATTCATCCGAGTTTCGTCTCTGACCCCACCCGGTGCGCGTCCTCGGCGTCGATTTCACGAGCGCTCCGTCGCGGCGAAAGCCGATCACGGTGGCGGACGGTCGTCTCGATCGCGACCGGGTAGCGATCGACCGCGTCGATCGGTTGCCCGACTGGCCGTCGTTCGAAGCGCTGATTCGCTCGCCCGGTCCCTGGGTCGGTGCGTTCGACCTGCCGTTCGGGCTGTCGCGCGAACTCGTCGAGGCGTTCGGCTGGCCGGCCGCGCGCTCCCGCACGCAGCGCGCCTACCGCGAGACCATCGCCGCGTTCGCGAGGCTCGATCGTGCCCAGGTCGGCAAGCGCTTCGCGCGCTTTCGGACGAGGCGTCCGAAAGGGAGCAAGTTCGCGCGTCGTGCGACCGAACTCGCGGCCGGCGCCCATCCGTCGATGCGGCTCGTCAACCCGCCGGTCGCCTGGATGTTGCACGAGGGCGTGCCGAGGCTCATCGAGGCGGGCCTCTACCTACCCGGCCTCTCGCGCGGCGATCGCAGTCGCGTCGCACTCGAGGCGTACCCGGGGCTCGTGATGCGGAGGATTGCGCAGGCGCGCGGCGAGAGACGCGCGCCGTCCTACAAGAGCGACGCGCGCGCGAAGCAGACCCGGGCGCGACGTGACGCGCGCGTGGACCTGCTCTGGGCGCTCGTCGAAGGCGCGCACGACTTCGCGATTCGCGTCGACCTTCCGATGGGCCTCGCCGAGGTGGCGATCGAGGACGGTACCGGCGACACGCTCGACGCGATCGCCTGCGCAATGCTCGCCGGCTGGGCGGGGCAGCGCGCTGAGCACCATTACGGACTGCCCGCGAGGATCGATCCGGTCGAAGGATGGATCGTTGGTGCGGAAAAGTAGGGGAAAAGTGGGGTCAGACTCGACTTTCCAGAGAGGAGCGAGTCGATCGCGGCGGCGGGGACGGAAAGTCGAGTCTGACCCTGCTTTTCAGAGGATGCCGCGCTCGGGATAGGGCGCGTGTTCGGCGATGCGGCGGTAACCGAGACGCGCGAGGTCGAGGGTGACGAACCGGGAGTGGACGATCAGCTCCGCGATCGCGCGCCCGGCGGCGGGCGCATGCATCATGCCGTGCCCCGAGAAACCGGCGACGACGTGGAAATTCGGCAGCTTGCCGGCCCCGTTCCCGATCACCGGGTTGCCGTCGAGTTCGCTCTGCTCGTAGAGGCCGGACCAGGTGCGCTTGCAGCGGCAGGCTTCGAAGGCGGGGAAGCGGTGCGCAAGCGCCGGCCACACGACGCGCTCGAAGTAGTCGTGGTCGACGTCGAAGTTGTAGCCGCGAGGCTCGTCGCCGTCGACGAGGCCGCCCGAATAGCCGCGGCCCTCCGGCCGGAACGCCAGGCGCGCCATGTCCTTGACGTAGGGCAGCGGTTCGATCGCGTTCGGCGTCTCGAAGTAGTGCTCGAAGCGGCGCAACGGCTCGATCGGCAGCGGCATCCCGACCATCGCGGCGACCTCCTTCGCCCACGCGCCCGCCGCATTCACGACGTGGCCCGCGCCGAGTGCGCTGCCGGACGCGAGCCGCACCGCGCGCGCGGCCGTCGCGTCGTGGTCGATCGCGACGACGCGATCGTCGACGTAGCGCGCGCCGAGCGAGCGCGCCTTGCGCCGGAACGCCTGCAGCAGTCCCGTGGGATCGCACCAGCCGTCGTCGGGCGTGTGCACGCCGCCCGCGATGCCGTCGAGGTTCATCGACGGGAAGCGCTCGTGCAGCCCGTCGGCGTCGAGGAGATCCGCGCGCACGCCGAGCGAGCGCTGGACCTCCGCGTTGGCGCGCAGCACCGGCAGATCGGCCTCGCCGACGATGAACAGGTAGCCGCCCCGCCGCCACTCCACGCTGGCAGGCTCGTCGCCGACCGCGAGTTCGCGGTCCGCGCGCTCGATGAACGGGATGCTGTAGTTCGACATCTCGATGTTCTCGGGGCAGGAGAACTGCCTCCGCGCGCCCCCGGACGCGCGCGGCGTCGACGCGAACTCGTAGGTGCGGTCCGGCTCGATCACGGCTATGTCGGCCGCCGGCGCGAGGACCTTCAGGAAATAGGCGACAGCGGAACCCATGATTCCGCCTCCGGCGATCACGACGTCGTGGCGGGTCACGGGGTGGCTCGAATACGGGGAACCATGGCGGGTGGCTGGCCTTCCGGTTCAGGATCGCCTAAAATAGCCCATTTTCCCGGCGAGCGGCCCCGGGGCCGCGCCGCCTTCCGGAGACTCCGTCATGGCCGAAATCAAGCGCACCCGCCGCAACACGCTCGAGCGCCGCTGCCTGCCCAAGACCTTCAAGCGCATGTTCGTCGGCAGCCAGAAGGGCATATTCAAGATGCTCGAGAAGATCAAGAAGAGCTGACCGGCACGGCAGTGATCGAGACGGCCGCCTCCGGGCGGCCTTTTTGTTGGCCGGCCGGACGACCGCTGTCCGGACGCGCCTGCGCGACCCCGGACCCAACGTACGGACGAGCCGAGCCTTGCCTTTCGCCTACTTCGCCAAGCTGTCCGCCGCCGACAAGCGCACCTACCGCGCGAGCGACGCGATCGAGCGCCTCGATCTGCCCGAGGGGTTCGCGGAAGGGGCGGCGGTCGATGCGATCGCCGCGGCGCTCGTGGCCGACGATCGTGCCGCATGCGAGCGCGCGTGCCAGCGGCTCACCGACGCGCTGACCCGCGGCTACGCAGTCCCGCCGATTCGCGTCAAGGTCCTCGCGAAGCGACCGTCGAACGACTACGGCGAGTTGCACGGGCTCTACGAGCCTGCCGAGGGACGCACGATCCCGACGATCACGGTGTGGATGCGCACCGCGCAGCGCCGGCAGGTCGTCGCGTTTCGCTCGTTCCTGCGCACGCTGGTGCACGAGATCGGCCATCACCTCGACTACGAATTGTTCGAACTCGCCGAGACCTTCCACACCGAGGGCTTCTACAAGCGGGAGTCCACGCTCGCCAACGCGCTGTTCGCGCGGATGGCCGCGCCGTTGCCTCCCCCGCGCGGGGCAAAGTAGGGTCAGACTCGACTTTGTCAAACGGGAGTCTGTCCCTCCATTCGCCCCTGGGTCCGACAAAGTCGAGTCTGACCCTACTTTGCCTGAACCTGCTTCCCCCAGCCCGACGGATCGGTGCCGATGTGAACGGAGGGCGTCGGCCTGAAGGCCGACCTACGCGGGTGGGTCGGGCTTCAGCCCGACAACTCCCGGACTTCCGGCCGCCCACAAGACGTTGCGGTACAATCGCATCCCTCCGAGGAGCGCTGCAATCGGCCCGCAGGACGCCGACCAGGCTCGGAGCCATCCGTACGAACGGCGCTCGTTGACCCGTGATCCTCGCGGGCGGCGGGCGCGCCAATCCCCTGCCGTCTTCGAGGTCACCCGACGAGGAGTGACACGATGAACGCACCCAAGGAATCCGGCGTGGCCGATTTCCACGTCGCCGATCTCTCCCTGGCCGACTGGGGCCGCAAGGAGATCGCGATCGCGGAGACCGAGATGCCCGGCCTCATGGCGATCCGCGAGGAATTCTCGCCGCAACAGCCGCTGCGCGGCGCCCGCATCGCCGGCTCGCTGCACATGACCATCCAGACCGCGGTGCTGATCGAGACGCTGCGCTCGCTCGGCGCGGACGTGCGCTGGGCCTCCTGCAACATCTACTCGACGCAGGACCACGCGGCCGCGGCGATCGCCGCGCGCGGCACGCCGGTGTTCGCGGTCAAGGGCGAGACGCTCGACGAGTACTGGGCGTACACGCACCGCATCTTCGAATGGGCCGACGGCGGCGTGCCGAACATGATCCTCGACGACGGCGGCGACGCGACGCTGCTCGTGCACCTAGGCGCGCAGGCCGAGCACGATCCGTCGTGCATCACGCATCCGGCGAGCGACGAGGAGCGCGCGCTGTTCGCCTCGATCCGCGCGAAGCTCGCCTCCGACCCGACGTTCTACTCGCGCTGCAAGGCCGCCATCCGCGGCGTCACCGAGGAGACGACGACCGGCGTCAAGCGCCTCTACCAGATGGCGAAGGAGAAGCGGCTCGGCTTCCCCGCGATCAACGTCAACGACTCGGTGACCAAGTCGAAGTTCGACAACCTGTACGGCTGCCGCGAGTCGCTGGTCGACGGCATCAAGCGCGCGACCGACGTGATGGTCGCCGGCAAGGTCGCCCTCGTCGCCGGCTACGGCGACGTCGGCAAGGGCAGCGCGCAGGCGCTGCGCGCGCTCGCGGCGCAGGTGTGGATCACCGAGATCGACCCGATCTGCGCGCTGCAGGCGGCGATGGAGGGCTTCCGCGTCGTCACGATGGACGACGCCTGCGACAAGGCCGACATCTTCGTGACCGCGACCGGCAACATCGACGTGATCACGCTCGAGCACATGAAGCGCATGAAGAACAACGCGATCGTGTGCAACATCGGCCACTTCGACAACGAGATCGACGTCGCCGGCCTCAAGGGCATGACCTGGGAGAACATCAAGCCGCAGGTCGACCACGTGATCTTCCCGGATGGCAAGCGGATCATCCTGCTCGCCGAGGGCCGGCTCGTGAACCTCGGCTGCGCGACCGGGCACCCGTCCTACGTGATGTCGAGTTCGTTCGCGAACCAGGTGATGGCGCAGATCGAGCTGTGGACGAGCGCGAAGGAGAACGACGGCCGCTATCCGGTCGGCGTGTACGTGCTGCCCAAGCACCTGGACGAGAAGGTCGCGCGGCTGCAGCTCTCGAAGCTGGGGGCGAAGCTGACCGAACTCTCCGATCGCCAGGCGCGCTACATCGGCGTCCACCGCCGCGGTCCGTACAAGCCGGAGCACTACCGGTACTGACCGCGGTCCGATCACGGCGCCGGGCGCGCGCGCCCGGCGTCTCGACCGCCTGCAGCTCGTCCGAGGCCGCTCCCGATCGCCATGTTCCGCTACCACGTCGTCATCGCCTGGCTCATCAACGCGCTCGCGCTATTCGTGCTGCCCTACGTGTTCCCGTGGGTCACCGTCGACTCGATGGTCACCGCGCTGCTCGCGGCGCTCGTGCTGGGGCTCGTCAACGCGCTCGTCCGCCCGCTCCTGATCCTGCTGACGCTCCCGGCGACGATCCTCACGCTCGGGCTCTTCATCTTCGTGATCAACGGGCTCCTGTTCTGGATGGTGGGATCGTGGTTCGAGGGCTTCCGCGTGTCGGGCTTCTGGTCGGGTTTCTTCGGCGCGATCGTCTACAGCCTGATCTCGATGGCGATCTCGGCGCTGGTGATGCCGCGGCCGAGCGCGCCGCCGGCCGAACGGCGATGAGCGCGCGCCAGTTCAGCCTCGAGTTCTTCCCGCCCCGCACGCCGGACGGCGTGGCGAAGCTGCGCGCCGCCCGTGCCCAGCTCGCGGCGCTCAAGCCCGCGTTCTGCTCGGTCACCTTCGGCGCCGGCGGGTCCACGCGGGAAGGAACGCTGGAGACGGTGCTCGAATTCCGCGGCGAAGGCATCCTGGCGGCGCCGCACCTCTCGTGCATCGGTTCGACGCGCGAGAACGTGGCCTCGGTGCTCGCGCAGTACCTGGGGCACGGCATCCGCCATCTGGTCGCGTTGCGCGGCGACCTGCCGTCGGGAGCGGTCGATGCGGGCGAGTTCCGCTACGCGAACGAGCTGGTCGCGTTCATCCGCGGCGAGACCGGCGACGCGTTCCACATCGACGTGGCGGCCTATCCGGAGATGCATCCGCAGGCGGCATCGCCCGCGCGCGATCTCGAGAACTTCAAGCGCAAAGTCGACGCGGGCGCGAACTCCGCGATCACGCAGTATTTCTACAACGCCGACGCGTACTTCAGGTTCGTCGACGAGTGCCGGGCGGCCGGCGTCGGCGTGCCGATCGTGCCGGGGATCATGCCGATCGCGAGCGCGTCGAAGCTCGCTCGCTTCTCGGACGCCTGCGGCGCGGAAATCCCGCGCTGGATCCGCCGCCGCCTCGAAGGCTATGGCGACGACGCAGCGTCGGTCCGTGCGTTCGGCCTCGACGTCGTCACCGAACTCTGCGCGAAGCTCCTCGACCGCGGCGTGCCCGGACTGCACTTCTTCACGCTGAACGAGGCGTCGCTCACGACGCAGATCTGGCGCCGGCTCGGACTCTGATGTCCGCCGCGCGGCGTCGCGGGTCCCCCGCCCGCGTCAGGCCCGGCGATACGAGGTGAGTTCGAAGGTCGCGTTCTGCGTGCGATGGTTGAACGCGGAGAGCGGATCGCCCTTGTCGCGGTACTCGGCCTGCCGCTCCTCGCGCACCGTGTTGCCGACCGCGGGCGACCACCACAGCAGGTGGTTCACTTCGGTCGCGGTGCGCCAGAACTCCTCGTCGTCCAACCGCATGAAGACGCGCACGCCCACGGCATCGAATGCACCGGCGGGCGTCGTGAACGAGCGCCACCCACCGACGCGCGCGTCGTAGTTGATGGGACCCTCGTGCCGGGTCGTCTCGTTGATCTGCGGGGCCCACAGGCTCCAGCGCGCGCCCGGCGTGAGCGGGAACTGCCAGCGCGGCAGGGGCGGCGTGAACCGGCGCGTCTCGTCGTTGAAGATCGCGCCTACCGCCAGGTCGCCCGGCGAGGTCCACTGCTCGACGCGCATCGTGTCGCCGTTCGGACCGTTCCGCGACACGCGGATCGTGATGCCGCGCGCGTCGACCGAGACCACCTCGCGCGTCTCGTCGTAGACCGCCGGATTGCGGAAACCGTCGGTGACGCGGTAGCCCCAGCGGTCGCCGGCCCGGTAGACCGGCGCGGGGGCGGGCGGACCGTCGCGCGCACCGGGCGTGCCCGCGCAGGCGGCGAGGAGGGAAGCGACAGGCGCGGCCGACGCCGCGAGGACGACGCGGCGGCGCCGCTCGTCGAGATGGGGCTTGCGCGTCATGTCGCTCTCCGGTCCGGGCGCGGACGATGGGCGATCATAGCGCGCGCGCCCGCCGAATCAGCCGGGGCGTGTGCCGCTGCCCAGCGCGACATCCGCGACGCGGCCGCCGCTCGCCCGGACCAGGTCCGCCGGCGCGACCGGGAAGAGCGCGTTGGGCGTCCCCCCGGCGGCGTAGACGACCGGATGGCGCAGGAGGTCCTCGTCGAAGATCACCGGCATCGGGCTCGCGTGGCCGAGCGGCGGTATGCCGCCGATCGCGTAGCCGGTGACCTCGCGCACGTAGGCCGCGTCGGGGCGGGCGACCGGAGATCCGACGATGGCCGCGACCTTCGCCTCGTCGACGCGGTTCCCGCCGCTCGCGATCACCAGCACCGCGCCGCCGCCCGCATCGACGCGGCGGAACACGAGCGATTTCGCGATCTGGGCGACCGAGCATCCGAGCAGCGCGGCCGCGTCCGCCGAGGTGCGCGAGGACGCCTCGTGCTCGACGCTGCGGCAGTCGAGGCTGCATGCCGCGAGCGCGTCCTGCACGCGGCGGGCGGAGGGCGAGAGCGCGCCGCTCACGGCTCGACGACCTCCAGTGCGAAGCCGTCGACCCAGGCGGTGCCCTGCCCCTCGAGCGTGACGCCCACCTCGAGCCGGTTCGTCGCCGGCGGGAGCCGGAGTTCGACGGCGTGGCGCTTCCAGTCGGTGTCGCCGGCCACGCGCGACTTCTTCGTGGGGACGTGCGCGCCGAGCTCGCCGCCGCGCTGCGCGAGCAGCAGCAGCGACACCCCGTTGCCGCGCGCGTCGGGAATGCCTTCGGTGCGGATCCACGCCGACAGGCGTACGGTCCTGCCGGCGTACGCGGCGGCGGGCAGGACCTGCGCGAGCGTGCCCCACGGCTCGGGGCCGATGTTCACGATGCGCATCGAGTGGCTGCCGTCCTTCCGGCGCCCGCTGTCGAGCGCGAAGTCGTAGGACACGCTGCCGGTGTGCTGCGCGCTGTACCAGCCCTTCGGATTGCCCTGTTCGCCGGGTTCCTTCGAGTCGAAGCCGGGATTGACGAGCGGAATCGGCGCGGCGAGCGCCGGCAGCGCGACGCCCGCCCACCACGCGAGGAGCGCGATGCGCACCACGTCAGTCCCCATCGGTGATGGCGCCGCGCGTCGCGGTCGAGACGAGTTTCGCGTACTTGGCGAGCAGGCCCTTCGTGTACCGCGGCGCCGGGGGGCGCCACGCGGCGCGCCTGCGCGCGATCTCCGCGTCGTCGACGTTCAGCTGGATCAGCAGGCGGTGCGCGTCGATCGTGATCGAGTCGCCCTCGTGCACGAGCGCGATCAGTCCGCCCGCCTGCGCCTCGGGCGCGACGTGGCCGACGACCATGCCCCAGGTGCCGCCCGAGAAGCGGCCGTCGGTGATGAGTCCGACCGACTCGCCGAGACCCTGGCCGATCAGCGCCGAGGTGGGCGCGAGCATCTCCTGCATGCCCGGGCCGCCTTTCGGGCCCTCGTAGCGGATCACGATCACGTCGCCCGCGCGGATCTTCTTCGCGAGGATCGCCTCCATGCACTGAGGCTCCGAATCGAACACGCGCGCCGGTCCCGTGATCGCCGGGCTCTTGAGTCCGGTGATCTTCGCCACGCAGCCCTCGGGCGCGAGGTTGCCCTTGAGGATCGCCAGATGGCCCTGCGCGTACATCGGGTTCGACCACGGGCGGATCACCTGCTGGTCGCGCCGCGGCTCGGCGGGCACGCGCTCGAGTTCCTCGGCGAGCGTCCTGCCGGTGATCGTGACGCAGTCGCCGTGGACGAGGTCGTGCGCGAGCAGCATCTTCAGGACCTGCGGCACGCCGCCCGCGGCGTGTAAGTCGGTCGCCACGTACTGCCCGGAGGGCTTGAGGTCGCAGACGACCGGAACGCGCTTGCGGACGCGCTCGAAGTCGTCGATCGTCCACTCGACGCCGGCCGCCGCGGCGATCGCGAGGTAGTGCAGCACCGCGTTG
>DAOMBL010000031.1:9762-14693 GCA_035427325.1 Casimicrobiaceae bacterium | reverse complement strand
GCCGCCCAGGCGTAGCGGGTGCCACGGCGATGAGACGGTTCGACGGCGGGTTGCCTCTTGGGGGCGGGCGGCGCAGTGGTGGGGGCCGGCGCGAGGGCGGTGATGGCGGTGCGCAGGGGTGCGTTGGGCGCCAGCACACCGAAGTAGCGGTGGCGGTGGATACGCGGCGGCGGCACCAGGGCGGCGAGGCGGTCGAGCAGCTCGAGTGGGGTCAGGTGCAGCGGGCCGGACCCGCCCGGGCCGGGCTTGGTGCTGTCGTAGAGCAAGCGTTCGGGATCGAGCTGGCGTAACCGGTCGACGGCGAACGGTGGGCGAGCGCAATAGCGCAGCAGCCGCTCGCGCCCGGCGCGGTCCGCCGCCTCGATGCGCACCGAGGCGTCCACGGAGAAGCCACCGCCGTGTTCCCATTGCGCCATCGCCTGCGCGTCATCCGCCGGGAGCAGGCCGCGGCGCACGAATCCGCGCAATAGCCGCCGGCGCATCTGCGCCTGGACTTCGGCGATGGCGGTGGCATCGAGGTCGGCCGCGGCATGGAAGACCGCACCGTCCGCCGGCGCGGGCGCGAACACGCCGTCGATGACCACGCAGTGGAAGTGCAGGTGGGCATTGAGGCTGGAACCGAAGCGGTGGATGAAGGCCACGGCACCGAGGCGTGCCGCGGGACCCGAGCCGGGACTGTGCGCCCGCAGGCATTGCTCCACCGCGCGCAGGAACACTCGCAATGCGGCACCCTGGAGGTCGGCATCGCGGTGCAGGAAATAGCGCAGGCGCTTGGGTACCGCCAGCACCCACTGGCGCACCGGCAGCGGGGGCAGGACGTGATCGGTGAGATGCGCCGCCGTCGCCACCATGCGCCGGGTGTTGCACGAGGGGCACACGCCCCTGCCCTTGCACGAGAACGCGATCAGGAAGTCGTGCCCGCATTGCCCGCAGCGGGCGCGGGCAAAGCCATGGGCGAGGATGCCGCACTCCAGGTACCGGCGAAACTCCCGCTCCACATGCTCCGGCACCGACTGGTCGTGGTGGCCGTCGCGGCGATGGGCGAGCCCGGTTTCGAGGTGTTGCTGGACGCAGCGATAGAGCACGCTCCGGCTCGGGCGGCGCGGCCGATACCGGCGCGAGACAGGTCGCCTGTTCAAGCCATGAGTCGAGTCTGACCCTACCTAGCGCTGCTCAACGTTCCGCCGCGCGAGGAACGGACTGCGCGAGCAAGGGCCGCCACCGGGAATCCCCGCGCAGCACGTCGAAGCTCGGATCGGTGGGCAGCATCATCACGTTGGGGTCGCGGATGCGGATCGCCTGCTCGAGCAGCGCGAAGGCCTCGCTCGTGCGCCCGCAGCGCGCCGCGACGATCGCGAGAATGTACGGCGAGACGCAGCGCTCGCCGAAGCGCGCGCGCATGCGCGCGATCGTCGCATCGGCGTCGGGAACGCGGCCGGCCATGCCCTGCGCGGCGGCGAGGCTCGCGTAGCAGTTCGGGTAGTCGGGCGCGAGCTCGCAGGCGGCCTGGTAATGCGCCATCGCGGCGTGCGCATCGCCGCGCACCATCGCGATCACGGCCGCGAGGCCCGCGGCGGGCGCGCTCTCCGGCGCGATGTCGCGCATGCCGGCGAGCTCGGCCTGCGCGTCGTCGAGCCGCCGCTGCGCGATTCGGAGGTTGACCATGTGCATGCGCGCGTTCGCGTACTGGGGATCGAGCTGTCGCGCGAGCTTGAGCTCGCGCTCCGCTGCATCGAGTTCGCCGCGCGCGAGCAGGTGGCAGCCGTAGGCCGAGTGCACGAACGGCGACTGGGGCGCCAGCGCGATCGCGCGCTCGAAGCTCGCGCGGGCCGCACGCCAGTCGTAGCCGTACTGGTGCTCGATGGCTCCGAGCAGCGCGTGCGCGACCGCGTTCGCCGGGTCGATGGCGAGCGCTCCGTGCAGCGCCTCGGACGCATGCTCCGCCGCCGGACCCGGCTCGCGGTACCAACCCGACGCGAGGTTGAACCAGGTGCGGCCGAGTCCGATGAGCGCCGGGACGTACCGGGGCGATTCGCGCAGCGCCGCATCGAAGCGCTCGAGCGCCTGCTCGAGCGTCTTCTTCGAGAGCGGCAGGCGCAGGAAATGCTCGCCGCGTTCGCAGAGGTCCTTCGCCGCGCGCGTCTCGGCCTCGTCCGGCGGCACCCGCCACCTGAACGTCGGAACATAGCTGCCGACCGGCAGGCGGAACTCGAGGACCGCATCGACGCCCTCGACCTGGTAGTACCTTTCGAGCCGCTGCCGCAATCGGCGCGCCTCGACGCGCACGATCGTGTCGCGCTCGGGATCGAACGATTCGATGGGTCGTTCGAACACCTCGAGCGCCAGGACCGGTTCCTTCAGCGCGCCGGTGTTGCCGGCCATCGCCTGCTGCACGATGTGGCGGAGGAACTGCCGGTGACGACGCGATGCGCGGAACGACTTGCTGCCGGTGACGCGCGCGAGCTCGCCCTCGACGAGCGAACGCGGGATCGCGCCGCCGCCATGGGTCGGCGCGAACCGGTCCCCGGTGTCGTCGGCCTGCGGCACGAGCGGGCGCGCACTCCGCGTTTCTCGGAGTTCTGAGTGTAGCCGAGCGCGCCGCCCCCCGGTCAGCCGTCCGGCGCCGCGGCGCCGCGCGCCGCAGGTTCTCACCGCAGGCGTCGACGCGCGACCATCAGCAGCAACAGCACCGACAGCGCGAGCAGGCCGAGCCGGTCGAGCGCCGGCACCGGCACCGTCGGCCCGGCCACCGCAGCGAGCACGCCTGCCCCGCCCGGGTCCGTGATCGAGCCGTCGGCAGCGAGGTCGCTGTCGCCGTCGCCGCCGTCGACGAACGTCACCGAGATCGTGTTGCCCGCGACCACGGCAGGCATCGTGTACCAGTGCGAAGCCTGACCGCTCGTCGGGCCGAACTCCCAGTAGTCCGCGTTCGCCGGCAGCGCACTGGGGTAGGTCAACGTCAGCGTTGCCGACCCGCCGCACCCGGTCGCGACGAACTGGAACAGCCCGTAGGGCACCGACACCCCGGACGGTGGCGGCGTGCCGACGCTCGCGGTCGAGACGAACTGCGCGCTGGCGAACTGGCACCCGGGCAGCGCCCCGGCGACGCAGGCACGCGCGTTGCCGCCGCCCGGCAATGGGCCGTCGAAACACGCCGGATTGGGCGCAGCGAGCACCTGGAACCCCTGCGTCGCCGACGCAGGCGTGAACGAAGCGTCCCCCGCGAAACTCGCGGTCAGGGTCGACGCACCCGGAACGGCCGGAACCACGTCGCACGAAGCCGTGCCCTGGCTGTCGGTGACGCCGTCGCAGACGAGCGCGCCGAGCGAGAAATGGATCGTGGCACCCGCGATCGGGGCGAAGGGATCCACCGACGTGTCGACGAGCGTGGCTCGAAGCGTCGTGGCGGCACCGGGCGTGCCGCCGCCGGGCGATCGCGCCACGGTGAGGAACGACACGTGCTTGCCGGGGCCCCAGGTCACGCGGACGACGTTCGACTCGTAGTGCGTGCCGCCGACCGTCGCGATGGCCTTCACGCGATCCGCCCCCGCGACGATCCCCTGGTAGGCGAACGTCGCGATCCCTGCGGCGTCGGTGGACGTCACCCGCATGCCGGGGTTCGCACCGTCGACGATGAGCGACACCGGCGTCCCTGCCGGCACGTCGAGATTCGCGAACGTCGCGTCGAACGCCAGCACCTCGCCCTGGGTGGGATCAGGCGTCACGATCGCCGGCGTGAGGGCGAGCCTCGGCAGCGCGGCCGCGCCACCGAAACCGCAACTTCCGTCCGACTTCGTCAATCGGTAGATCGCTTCCGCAGCCGTGAAGTACAGGCAGCCGTCCGGTCCGATGGTGCCGCTCGCCGTCTGGCCGACCGTCAGATCGGTGTAGGTCGGCGGGTCGGTCGTGAGATCGGCGAGCCTGAGTCCGCTCGTCCCGAGCACGACCATCGATTTCACCGCGCCCGTCGGCAGCGTCTCGGCGATCGTAAGCCAGAAGATCGAGTTGAGCCCCGGCACTTCGGTGACGGTCGCAGGCTGCGGCTTGTCGGTGCCGGTGACGCGTTGCACCTTCGGTGTGGCGTCGAGGTAGTTCGACTGCACGTACAGCGTGCCGTCGGGCGCGAACACGAGCACGCCGGTCGGCGACGAGGGCATCGTTGCGTACGGGGATACGCTCGGCGTGCCGGCCGGATCGCTGACGCGGAAGACGCGCGCGTCGTCGAGCCCGCCGCCGAAGCAGGTGTCGGCGAAGAAGAGATCGCCCGACAGCGGATCGACCGCGATCTCCTGCGGGCAGGTGAGCCCCGACACGACGGTCCGAAGGATCGCACCGTCGTCCGGGTCGATCTCGTAGATCGCTCCGCTGGATCCTCCGCCGCCGGTCGCGGTCCGGGCAACATAGAGGCGGCCGTCCTTCCCGAAAGCCGGCTGCGCTAGCGTCGGTCCGTGCGTGGCGAGAAGGAACCCCGACGATGCCGCGCCGCCGGACGAGGACAGGCGGAACAGCCTGCCGTCGGGATAACTCGGTACGTATGCCTCACCTTCGGCGTCGAACACCGGATTCAGCGCGCCTGCGCAGCCGAAGTTGATGCCGGAGTAGAAGAACGCCGACGCCGGGTACCCGGTCGACCACGGCGTGATCGCATAGCCGGGCGCCGCGGCCGGCACGACCGTGGCGCACGTGGACGTCGGCTGGCCGGTGAAGTCGACGACGGCGCTGCCCGGAACGTCGAGATCGCCGTCGGTGGCGTCGACCGCGGTGTAGGTGACGGTCTCGGCATGCGTGTTCGTGGCGGTGAACACGATCGTGCCGGCCGCATCGGTGACGCTCGGGTTCGGCCCGCTGACGATCGAATGCCCGCCGCCCTGCGACAGCACGACGAGCTTGCCCGGCGTCGGGCGCGCCAGCGCGTCGAGCAGCGTCACCGT
>DAOMBL010000031.1:0-9752 GCA_035427325.1 Casimicrobiaceae bacterium | reverse complement strand
GCGGAGGCGGCGGGCGGCACGACGAACGTCGCTTGCGCCGTCTGCGTCAGGACGAGGCTGTCGGTGACGTCGGTCGCGGTGAAGGTGACCGTCTCGGGCACGAGGTCGGTCACCGTGAACACCGCCCACGGAGAGGCAGCCGTCGTCGCCACCGAAGCCGGCGAGACGACCGCGCTGCTCCCCGGGTTCGCCGCGAGTGCGACGGTCTTCCCGCCCACGATGTGCCCGGCGGCGTCCCTTGCATACACGACGACGACGGCCTGCGAGACGCCGTCGGCCGGGATCGGGAACACCGGGGGAGACTCGATGCCGTCGAGCACGGTCGAGCGCAGCAGAACGCGCGACTTGCCTGCATTCACCGCGCCGACCGTGCCGCCTCCGAGGGCGAGCGACAGCCTGTCGAGATCCGGGGAACCCAGGCCGACGTGCCCGAAATCGCTCCCCATCGACGCGGCGTCGTGGAACGCGGGGGCGCCTGCGCGCGGATACAGCGACGCGTTCATCGCGCCCAGCGGCGTGCCGACCGACTCGTTCAGCAGCGCGGCGAACGCGGCCCACATCGGCGTCGACATGCTCGTCCCGCCGTACAGCTTGCCGGTCGGGCACCCGCCATCCTCCGCCTGGCAGAGGATCATCCCGCGGTACGGGTCGGCGTTCGCGGAGACGTCGGGCACGCTCCGCATCGCGGAGGCCGTGTGGCCGTCCTGGTACGCGGGACGCGGGAAGTACGCCGACGTGCCGTGGCCGCCCTGCCCGACCGGCGGCATCTCGGCGCTGCTGTCCCACCACGTCTCGGATCCGTAGACGCCGCCGAGGCCGAGCGTGAGCGAGGTGCCGCCCACCGCCGTCGCGTGCGGCGAGGTCGCCGGCACGGCCGCCGTGTTCGGACTGCCGTTCAGGCAGGTCGAGCCCGAATCGCCCGACGCGTTGAACGCGGAGATGCCGGAAGCCGCCGCGCTCGCGAACAGGGCGTCGATGCTCTGGACGTCCGCCGGCGTGGTCTGGTTCTCGCAATACGCCCACGAGTTCGAGATGATCGTCACGCCCCCGGCGATCATCGCGTTGAGCATCGTCTGGTAGCTGGTGGCCTTCGGTGCGTGGTAGACGACGACGTTCGCGCCGGGCGCGATGTTCAGCGCCGAGATGACGTCGACCAGCACTTCACGCTGGTCGGGGCCCGGTGCCGTCCCGCCGTTCACGGCCACGCGCGATACCCGCGCGAGGAGTTCCGGGCGCCGGACGAGGTCGTAGTAGTCCGTGAGATTCCCGGTCGCGTAGTTGTCGTACGAGAGGATGCCGATCGTCTGGCCGGCGCCGGTCACCGCGAGCCAGTCGGGGTTGCCCGCCTTGTCCTGTCCGGCCGACGAGACGCCGCGCGGCGTGCCCGGCAGGGGAACGGCCGTGGCGTGCGTCGGCTGAGGCGCCCGGTCGTCGCCGCGCGTCAGATAGGCCTTGGGGCCGCTGCCGCTCGAAGTGCTGTCGTTGCACCAGGCAAAATAGTCGTGGACGAGCTGTTCGGCGTTCTTCGCGTTGCCGGTCAGCGAGAACAATCCTTTCACGACCGCGCAGAACGCGGATCGGATCGCCCAGCCGATGCCGGACTTGATCGCGTCGACGATCAGCGGCGAGCGGGGCACTGCGAGGTCGCTCAGCCCCACGACCGCCTGAACACGCCACGCGAGTTCGGCGGGCAGCTTCGGCGCGGCCGCGTTCGCGCGGAACGACTTGTCGCCGATCCGATAGTCGACGATCGGCACCGACAGCGCGGATTCCGCCATCGCGCGGGAGCCGCGCAATGTCAGGGTCATGCGGTTCGCCGAGCCCTCGACCAGCACGAAGCCGCGTGTCTCGAAGTACTGCTTCAGCAGGTCGTAGCTCTCCTGCGACGGACCATAGCGGTTCGAGACCTCGACGGGCGAGAGGTATTTGCGGAAGGACGCCGACGACGGGTCCTGGAGGTCCGCGAGGAAGGCCTGGAACGCGACCTCGTAGTCGCGCTTCAGCACGACGGTCAGCGTGATCGGCTCGTCGTCCGCCGCGAGTGCCTTGGTGCGAACGACGACTTCGGCGGCGCCAGTGAGCGCTGGAAGAACGTGCCCGGGCAACGCGACGAGATCCGCCGCCGCGGCGGCGCCGGTGGCAAGCACGAGACTCGCGGCGAGCGCGCGGGTACGCGACAGAAGGCGATGCATGACCGCTCCAGGGACGGGCGCGACGCGCCAGTATGCGAAGCGCGGCGCCCCGGTCCTAGCGCGTGGGGGTGACATGGGGGTGACCTGCCTCCGGCGAACGCCGAAGTCGTCGCGGTCGGCGTCGCCCGCACCGCCGCGCAACGTCGGGGGCGATCGCGCCGCCTGCGACCGCGACGTCGCGCGCGGCCCGGTCGGGTCAAGGGCGGCGACGCGCCCGGTGTGACGGGTGCATCGGGGATCGGGGGTTCGGGATCGGCCTCCCGCGCCCCCTGCGATCAGCGAATCAACCGCGCCTGGCCTGCCCGACAATCCGGCGCAGGACGCCGGCGAAGGTCGCGACCCACGCGACGAGGGCCGCGCCGAAGAAGAGCTTCGGAAGGACGTTGAGGAAGCCGAAGTCCATGGCCCGGCTCAGCTCGAGCGTGGCCGTCGAGTACATGCCCAGCGGGAACACGGCGCCCCAGTAGAGCGGGTCGTAGGTGAGCGGAAAGCGCCGGACCAGGTGGCGCCAGACGCCCAGCACGAGCAGCATCGGGATCCACCAGGTCCCGGTGGCCCAGTAGAGGATCGTGAAGCCCTTGATGAACGGCTGCAGCGAATGCAGGAACGGCGCCTCGTCGGCGTTGATCGAGAGCAGCGAACCCGCGAGCGCGGAGATCGCCATCGCGCCCATGTTGATCCAGCAGGGCGGCGACAGGTCGGCGGGCGAGAACTCGAAGAACGTGTAGCGGTAGAAGATCAGCGACATCATCCAGATGTAGAGCATGCCGCCCCACAGCCACATCGACAGGGCGAGGAAGTTGAGTTCGAGCTTGAACGGCTGGCCGGTGTGCGCGGCGAGCAGCGCGCTCAGCACCGCGATCGACTGGGTCGCCACCACCGCGAGCAGCCAGCCGCCGTTGATCCCGCGATCGAGCGTCGGCTTGCCCTCCTTGACCGTGAGCACCGTGAAGATGCAATAGGTCAGCGCGATCCACAGCACGACCGCGCCCCCCCGGAGCACCGTGCCGATCCGGACATCGTCGACCACGACCAGGAATCCGCTCCCCCGGACGCCCGACGCCGCGACCATCGTGAAGAACCCTGGGCCGCGCAGGTGATCGGTCAGGTCGCCGACGAATCGACGCGGATGGCGGACGAGCCGCGCGACGTACAGCACCCAGAGCAGCAGGTAGACCGCGAGATTGAACCAGAACAGGCCGTGCGCGAGCGCGGGGAGCCCGAGTTCGTCGCGGGCATCGCCGGGCGGGAGTGGGCCGACGACCCGACGCCGCTGTACTACGTGATGCGGACCGACTGGTTCATGGGCATCGAGCTCGACCGCGGCTACGCGCGCAGCGTCTCGCACGCGCGCTTCTTCCGGAGGGCGCGCATCGAGTATCGCGGCCTCGTCCACGAAAGCCCGTACGTCGACGGGCGGAAGCCCGCCCGCGACGCCGACTGGGTCGGGGCCCTGCCGCGCGACTGGCGGATCCTGCACCGTCCGGACAACGACGTCGAAGCCGAGATCGCCCGGATCGGCGCGTACTCGGTCCTCAGGGCGAAGGAGAGGATCGCCGCCGGCGAGCGCATCGGCGCGGCGGGCGTTCTGATTGCGCTGCTGCGGGACGCCGTCGACGTGTACCGCCGGGAGTTGCGCAATGCAACGGGCGCCGCGGCCTGATACGCACGCTCCTCGTCTGCTGCCATCGGTGCCTCGTCAACGTCGCGGTCTACGCCGAGCGGGTGCGGCGCAAACCGTGACTCCGGGCACGCCGGCACGCTACCGCCAGTGCTGGCTCACGTTCGCGACGTCGACCTTGTGCGGCTTCGGGTCGCCGTGGAACACCATCACGCGGCAACCCGCGGTCAACCCGCGCCTGCCGTGCGTCTTGTAGCTCAGGACCGCGCCCGGGAGGAACGCGTGCGACGCGAGCTCGGCGCGCGGGTAGACCTGGCGCGACGTCCACTCCTGGTCGCCGCCGTACCGGATGTCGCCGTCCCAGTAGACCACCTTGTCGAGGCTGCCGAGGCAGGCGTCCCGCTCGCGCTTCTTGACGAGCCGTCCCTCGGCGACGCCGCGGCGGAACTCGTCGACGATGTGTCGGTGGCCGTTGAGGTCGAACTTCATCACCGACGCGTTGTACTGCGGATCGTGCGGGCGGTTCCAGTCGACGACGCCGACGAAGGCGTCCCCCGGGCGGGCCGTGGCGATCGGGGTCAGGTCGCCCGTGACGACGACGTCGAGATCCAAGTAGAGGCCCGTCCCCTCGAAAGGCTGGCGGTCGAACAGCAGCAGCTTGTTCCAGCAGTACTCGAGGTCGGCCTGGTGAAGGGGCAGCGCTTCGATCCCGTCCAGCAGTCCCGAGGCGTCGTCCGTGAGACAGACGAACCGGTGGGGCAACGGCAGGTTGCGCGAGACCATGTTCCGGAGGCGGTTGACGTAGTCCGCCGGATACTTGGCACCCCTTTTCACGCAGAGGACGGTCAGCACGGCCCGCCATCCCGCCGCGGCGCCGGGCGCGCAGGGTCGGTCACTCGGCCGCCTCGCGCGCGCAGGCGGCAGCGTCGGGGAAGCGCGTCGGCTTCCCGCGGGTGGCCGGCACGCCGAGCACGCCGGCGAGGAAGCGGTCCATGCGCGGCGCGTTCGCGCGGAGATCGAATGGCCCGCTCAGCTCGAGGGGAAGTCGCGTGCCGCACGACGCGCGGGCCTCGGGGCCGGAGAGGAACGCCACCCATTCGTCCGCCGTGTCGCGTCGCACGACCTGCGGGTGATCGATCGGCGGCAGTCCCCGAAGCCCGAAATGCGTCGTGAGCAGCGGCATGCCGTGATAGAGGCTCTCCGCGGCCTTGACCGAGACGCCCGCGCCGTAGCGCACCGGGACCACCATCCAGTCGCACGTCGACCAGACGCGCGAGAGGTCGTCGACGAATCCGTGGGTGGTCACGCGTGCGTGCGGCGCGACCACGTCCCGGCTTGCGTGGCCGAACAGGTGGACGTGAACGTCGCCGGGAACTCGGGCGAGGACGTCCTCGACGAGCCAGCGTGCGCCGTCGCGATTCGGCCACCACGAGAAGTTCGCGAGGAAGCCCAGGTCGAGCCGCGCCGATCGCGGCTTGAGGATCCGCTGCGGCGGCTCGGAGAACTGCGGAGGCAGCACCATGTGCCGGAGGCCCGGATGGATCCGTGCGCATTCTCGAGCCTCGGCGTCGGACAGGAAGACCGCCGCGTCGACCTCGCGCCGGCGCGCGCTCTCGAACGCTTCGAGGCGCGCGCAGTCGGTCATCAGCCAGTCGCGAACAATGCCGGCGCGCGGAAACGTGGCGGCGACCTGGTCGGCGTAGACCTGCGCCTCACGGTTGTGGACGATCGCCAGCGTGCGGCGCCCGCGTGGCGCCTCGTCGAGACACCACAGGAGGTCGGAGCCGTTCACGACCAGGAGGTCGTATGCCGATTCGCGAAGCGAGGTGCGCACGCGGCGCCGGTACCGGCCGGTTCGAAGGTAGCGCACCTTCGCCGGCACGCCGGTCCACGGAGCCGCCAGCACCGACGACGCCTGCCGCAGCTCGGGCCAGCGCGGCGCCCGTGGCGTCAGCACCGAGACCTCGGCATGCCATGGGGCGCCTCGGAGCCATTCGAGGAGCGCGCGGGTCACCGTCCAGGCGCCGCCGCGCCGGACGTCCGGATCGACGATCGACAACATCAGCACGCGCGGGCCGGTTCCTGGCATCGTCGGTGCGCAACGCGGCGTATCGGGCCGCCATGTTCCGGCGGACATCAGAGCACAGGCGCCCGCGGGCCGCAACGCCGACGCGATGGCGCCGGCCGGATCATTGATCACGGCGGCGGCGGCTCGGGCCGCCGCGCGTCTTCGACGAGCAGGTCGACGAGCTCGCGCGCGAACGAGGGCAGGGCGTCGAAGCTGCGCACGCAGATCAGCATCTCGGCTTGCCGGGGTCAGAGCTTGATGTCGCGCTCCTTGATGAGCTTGCCCCAGCGCTCGGCGTCCTGATGCAGGAACTTCGTCGTCTCCTCGGGGGTTCCGCCGCCCGCGATCGCTCCCATCGATTCCCACTTCGCCTGCAGGTCCGGGCTCCGGACGATCTCGGTGATGTCGGCCGAGATCTGCTTCGCAACCTCCCTGGGCGTGGCCGAGGGGACGAAGATGGCGTACCAGGCCGCGACGTCGTAGCCGGCGAGGCCCTGCTCGGCCATCGTCGGCACGTCCGGCAGCCAGGGCAGGCGCTTCGCCGACGTCACCGCCAGCGGCACGACGCGACCGGCCTTCACGTGCTGGAGGATGCCGTTGTCGAACATGATGTTCACGCGGCCGGTCAGGAGATCCTGGTGCGCGGCGGCGCTCCCCTTGTACGGAACGTGCAGGAGCTGGACGCCCGCCATGCTCGCGTACAGCTCGCCGGAGAGATGCGTCGACGTCGCCGTTCCGGTGGAGGCGAACGAGATGGTTCCCGGCGACGCCTTGGCCTTCCGCGTCAGCTCCTGGAGGTTCTTCACGCCCAGGTCCTGCGACGCCACGAGGATGTTCGGGATCGTGGTCACCACGGTGATCGGCGTGAAATCCCGGAACGGATCGTAGGGCAGGCTGCTCATCAGGAACTTGTTGAGCACGAACGGCATGGCGGTCAGCAGCAGCGTGTGCCCGTCCGGTGGCGCCTGCAGCACCGCTTCGGTGGCGATCACCGTGTTGCCTCCGGGCTTGTTCTCGACGACCACCGACTGCTTCCACTTCTCGGACAGCCGCTGCGCGACGATGCGTGCCTGCGTGTCCGTGGCGCCGCCCGGCGGGTAGGCGACGACGAGGCGTACCGACTTGTTCGGCCAGCCCTGCGCCTGTGCGAGGGCCGACGGGGCGGCGGACAACACGGCGGCAACCGCGAGCGCGGCGCCGAGCAGGGTTCTCCTCAGGTGCTTCATGCTTCCTCCCGGGGTGGGTGGCGTGGATGGGTGACTGCGTCTGCGATTGCGCTGCCCCGCATCGGCGGAGCGTCTCATTCGTTGCGCGGCCCGGCCGGCTCGCCGCGGGACAGGAACGCCTCGCGCGCGCCGCGCCGGGAAATCTTGCCCACGGCGGTGCGCGGAAGCGCGTCGTGACCGATGACGACATGCGACGGCTTCATGTAGGAGCCCAAGTCTCGGCTCACGCGTTCCCGCACGATCGCCGCGGTCACGGAAGCTCCGGGCCGCACCTGGCAGGCGACGACCGGCGTTTCACCCCACTTCTCGTGGGGAACGCCGAACGCCGCCACCTCCAGGACGCCGTCGATCAGTCCGACGACCCGCTCGAGGTCGTCTGGGTAGATGTTGTGTCCGCCCGAGATGATCATCTCGCCGACGCGGCCGACGAGATGCAGGTAGCCGCGGCTGTCCAGTCGCCCGAGGTCGCCGGTGCGGAACCAGCCGTCGACGAAGCGCTCGCGCGTCTGCTCCGGAGCGTTGTAATAGCCGTCCGCCATGCCGTCGCGGCGAACCGTGACCTCTCCGACCCCCTCCGGCGGAACCGGGGAACCGTGTTCGTCACGGATCTCGAGATCGACCATCGGCAGGGGCCGGCCCGCGGAGAGCAGCGGGTCGGTGTCGTCGTAGGCGCGAAACCACTCCTTCGGACCCATGCCGGAGATGGGCACGGCCTCGCTCGTGCCGTAGGTCTGGTAGAACACGCGGTCGCCGAAGCACTCCCTCGCCTCCTGCAGGATCCGGCGGTTCATCGGCGCCGAACCGATCGCGAGGCACTTCAGTGAGAACGGCGGCAGGTCCCGACTCCGCGCGACGGTCGTCACCGAATCCAGCAAGGTCGGCGGCAGGAAGAAATACTCGATCCGCTCCACCTGCAGCAGATCCACGATCCGATCCGCTGCCGTCGATGGCGACAGGACCTGGCGGACCCCGGATGTCCACGCCGGAAGGAAGTAGTAGCCGGACGCGTGACTCAGCGGCGCCACGTGCAGCATCGATCCGACCGAGGACAACAGCGGCTTGAATGCCGTGTTGTCGCGGCCGATGCACGCCCACTGGCGCTGCGAGTTGGCGATCCCCTTCGGACGCCCGGTGGTGCCTCCGCTGTGCCGGATCAGGCTCAGCCATTCCTCGGCGACGCGCACCTGGGGTTCGGCCGCGCTCTGGTCCGCGAGCCAGCGCTCGTAGTCCCGGCCCCGGACCACGACGTTGCGCTCGCCCACCGCACCGACGATCCCGTCGATGACCGCGTCGCCCGCGTCGTCGTCCAGCACCACGAACCGGCATTGTGCATTGGCGATCATCGCCAGGTGCACCGGGACCGAGTTGCGCCAGTACAGCGGCACCCGGACGAACCCCGCGACCGCGGCCGCGATGAAGAAGTCCACGGACCGCACGGTGTTCTGCTCGAGCACGGCGACGTGGTCGCGCGGCTTCACGCCCCGGGCCATCAGGCCCTGCGCGAGGCGCACGCCGCGATTCCAGCACGCGTCGAAGCTGTACTCGGCGCCGTCCGCGGTGATCGCGATGTCGCCGCCGAACGTCCGGCGACCGTGCGCGAGGAGATCCCGGATGTTCATCGGACGACGGAGGTCCCGGCGCGCTCGCCGCGGCCACCGGTTCCGCATTCGATCGTCGCGATCCGCGCGTCGAGCGGAACGATCGCGCGCCGGGCTGCGATCGATGTCGACTCCGGCGCGCTCCGACCGTTCACCACGTGCGCGGCGGAAGCCTCTTCGTCCCCGCCGGTTCGACGACCGCTACTCCCGTGCCCTTGACCACGCCCTGGTCGTCGACGAGCCAGAGCCGGATCCTCGCGCTCTCGCCCGAAACGTCCTCGACGCGGCTGAAGCTCGTCAGCGTCTCGTTCGGATACACCGCCCGGCGCTGGACGTTCTCGTAGGTGCCGATCCACCACGCGGGGCCGAGGGATTCCTCGAGCGCCGCGACCATGGAGGACGCGAGCTGCGGGCCCGCCACGATGTTGCGTCCGCCGCCATACCGGTGCGCCTTCGCGAAGTCGGGGTCGAAGTGCGTGGGCGAATACTCGTCGACCGCGGCGAGCCAGCCCATCATCGACATCCAGTCGAACGTCGGATGGCGCTTCACGTGCGTCACCTGCCCCGGCGTGAACGCGGTCGGCGCGTTCCGCGCCCCGATCCACGACGTCGCGACGTCATCCGCGGGAATCGCGACGCGACCTTCGCTGGGAGACGACAGCGTCCCGGACGCGCCGAAGTCGAGCGCAACGGCCTTGCGAACGAGCCGGGCGGCCAGCTGGTTGCGCTGGTTGTACATGCGCCACTCGTCCGCGTAGAAGCGCATCTCGCCGTGGCGGCCCTTCCGGGTGTAGCTCGGCAGGATCGTCGCCGTGATCGCCAGCACGTCCCCGCTCAGGATCGGGTGGTCATAGTAGAAGTCGTCGCCGGCGTGGAGCTGCGCGCGTCCCTCGGGCAGTCCGGTGATGATGGTCTGCTCGTAGACGCGGTAGGTGCTCGTGTTGTTGTACAGGTAGAACAGGTACGCGTGCGGCGCCTCGATGGGGTCGCGGCCCGCCCCCGACGGCAGCCGCCAGGGCCGGGCCGCGCCGGAGACGTAGGACACCT
>DAOMBL010000030.1:0-14699 GCA_035427325.1 Casimicrobiaceae bacterium | reverse complement strand
GGCAGCAGTGGATTCACGCCGCCGCCTTCTCCGGCTCGCGCCGGAGGAACGCGCGCACGCGCGGATCGGGTGAGGAATCGCGAAGATCGCGCGGATCGCCCTCGGCGATGATGCCGCGCGCCTTCCTGTCGAGCAGCTCGATGCGATCGATCGCCGCGAAGACCGAGGGCAGGTCGTGCGTGATGATGACGAACGTCATGCCGAGGCTCTCCGCCAGCCGGCGGATGGTCGCGTCGAGCGTGGCCGAGGTGATCGGGTCTAGCCCCGACGAGGGTTCGTCGAGGAACAGGATCGGCGGGTCGAGCGCCATCGCGCGTGCGATGCCCGCGCGCTTCTGCATCCCGCCGGAGATCGCGGAAGGCAGGTGGCCGGTGAACGCGTCGAGCCCGACCTGCGCGAGCTTCATGCGCGCGAGCAGGTTCATCGCGTCTTCCGGCAGGTCGGTGTACACCTCGATCGGCAGGCGCACGTTCTCGAGCAGCGTCATCGAGCCGAACAGCGCGCCGGACTGGTACATCACGCCGAATCGGCGGCGGATGCGCTCGAGTTCCGGCCCGTCCGCGCCGACGATGTCCTCGCCGCTGAAGGTCACGCTGCCCGAGACGGGGGGCACCAGCCCGATCATGTGCTTGAGGATCGTGCTCTTCCCGCCGCCGGAACCCCCGAGGATGCCGAACACCTCGCCCGCGCGCACGGAGAAGTTGACGTCGTCGAGGATGGCGGTGCCGTCGTAGCCCGCGTACAGCTTCGTGACCTCGATCAGCACCTCGCCGGGCTCACGGCGCTTCGGACCGGCGGAAGCGAGCGGATCGGAGGTCGCCACGATCGTCAGACGTTCAGGATGTAGAACGCGACGGCGAAGACGCCGTCGACCACCACCAGCAGGATGATGCCCGAAACCACGGCGCGCGTGGCGGACTCGCCGACCGCGGACGCCCCTGCGGCCGTCTGCAGGCCGCGCAGGCATCCGATGCCGGCGACGAGGATCGCGAACACGAACGATTTCACGAAGCCGGCCATGAAGTCGGTGAACGTGACCGCGGCGTCGAGTTCGACCATGAACGTCACGACGGGAATCGAGAACGAGGTCATGGTGATCGCGCCGCCGACGAGCCCGATCAGCATCGAGAACAGCGTGAGGAGCGGCGTCATCAGGAGCGCGGCGATGATGCGCGGCGTGACGAGGAAGCGCACCGGGTCGAGGCCCATCGTCGTGATCGCGTCGACCTCCTGGTTGACGCGCATCGTGCCGATCTCGGCGGCGAACGCGGCGCCCGAGCGGCCGGCGAGCAGGATCGCCGTCATCAGCGGCCCGAGTTCGCGGAGCATCGACAGGCCGATCAGGTCGGCGACGAAGATCTCGGCGCCGAAGCGCTTCATCGGCACCGCCGACTGGAACGCGAGGATCATGCCGAGCAGGAAGCTGATCAGCGCGACGATCGGCAGCGCGTCGGCGCCGACCCGCTCGCAGACGTGCCACACGTCCTTCCAGCGCACCGAGCGCGGATGCCAGGTCGCGTGCCACAGCGCCGCGGTAAGCTCGCCGACGAACGTGACCAGCTGCGCGACGTCGCGCCAGGTGGCGTACGCCGCGCGGCCGAGCTCCTCGATCGCCGGACGCCGCTTCGGTTCGGGATCGAGGTCGCGCGCGAGCCGCGCGGGATCGAACTGGCGGAACAGCGCCTCGAACGGCGGCTTCAGGTTCGCGACCTCGACCGGCGCGCCGCGCTCCTGCGCGACGAGGTCGACCAGCAGCGCGACCCCTGCGTTGTCGCAGTAGTCGACGTTGGCCGCGTCGACGGTCACCGGTCGTCCGGCGGCCTCCGCGAGCGCGCGATGCGCATCCCCCCACAGCGACCGCACCGTCTCCGCCTCGAGCCGTCCGTCGAGCGCGACGACGCGACGCCCGTCGGGGAGGTCGCGGATCGCGAGGGCGGCCACGCGGTCCCCGTCAGGGCTGGATCAACTCGAGTTGCGTGCCGAACACGCGCACGCGGTCGCCGACCTGGAACGGCGGCTCGTAGGAGAGCGACACGGTCCGCGGAGGGCCGCCGGCGTCCATCTTCACCGTCAGGTCGAAGCGCGTCTGGACGTACTCGTCGGGCCGTCGCGCATAGCTGCCTCCGCCCGCCGACCCGAGCAGCACCATGCCCTGGTTCTTGAGATCCCGCCCCACCTGGTAGGTCGCGGTCACGCGCCCCGGCGCGAACGTCTCGTCGCCGCCCACGGTCGTCCCCGGCGCGGTGCTGCCGAGCGGCGTCCAGGTGCTCTTCGACGTCGATTGCCGGATGTCGGTGATCGTGCCGCAGTGGTCGCAGCGCTCCGGCGCCTGCGCTTCTCCTCCCGGCGCGATGGCGACGAACGAAGCCGCGACCCCCATCCGCAACGCGCGACGGAAGCTCATGGTGGCAGGGTGTTGAGATAGAACATGGCGTGGAGCATCGGTCCCGGCCGACCGAGCAGCCCGAACCAGCGCTGGAAGATCGGATCGATGCCGCCGCTGCGGTAGAGCTCGACGACCGCGCGGTTGACCGCGAGCCGGAAATCCGGGTCGTCGCGGCGCACGACCAGTCCGTAGGGCTCGTACGAGATGTCGCTCGGCAGGAAGTCGGTGCCCGCCCCGCCGGCCGCCTGCGCCCGCATCGCGGTGAGCGCGATCCGATCGCCGGCGACGCCGTCGACCTTGCCGGATTCCAGCAGCAGGACGCCTTCGCCGTAGGATCCGACCGGCACCACGATCGCCGGTGCCGCGATCGCGGACAGCGTGCGCGTGAGCGCCTGCTCGGTGGTCGTGCCGGGGATGACTGCGATGCGCTTCTCCCGGAGGTCCGAGAGGCGCGAGAACTTCGACGTGTCGCGCACGAGGATCGCGCCGCCGTCGACGTAGATCGGGACGCTGAAGTCGACGTTCGCCATGCGCGCGAGCGAGATCGTCGTCATGCCGCACTCGATGTCCACTTCGCCGCGCGCCACGGCGTCGAGGCGCTGCGCCGCCGAGAGCGGGCGCCAGTCGATCTTCGGCGTCGCGACGCCTGCCGCCTTGCCGATCTCGATCGCCGCCTGCTCGCAGAGCTCGACCGAATAGCCGCGAACGCGGCCCCCGCGATCCTTGAACGAGAACGGGGCCGCGCCGTCGCGATAGCCCATCACGATCGTGCCCGTGGCCTTGACCCGGTCGAGCACCGGACCGGCCAATGCCGCCGGCGCGGCCGCGCAGGCGAGCGACAGGGCGACGAGCGCGTGGAAGGGTGAAAAGCGCATCACGGAAGCTGTCTGCGCGAAGGGATCGCGCGTGCGCCGCGAGTGTAACACCCGGCCCGGGGCCACCCCTGCCTACCCGCAGGCTACTGCGCTATCATGCGCCTCCTGCGCGTCGACCCGGCGCGCCCATCCGCTCCAGGAGCCCCCGTGAAGCCCTTGTCCCTGCGTACCGTCGCGCCAGCGGTCGCCGTCGCCGCCCTGCTCGTTGCCTCCGTCGCGTCGGCGCAGTCGGCGCCCGACACGCTCGGCAAGATCCGCGCCTCCGGGCAGATCAACGTCTACTACTCGCCCGACTCGATCCCGTTCTCGACCCAGGGAACCGACGGCAAGCCCGCCGGCTACTCGATCGACCTGTGCAACAAGGTGATCGCGGCGATCGGACGGGCCGTCGGCAATCCGAACCTCAAGGTCAACTGGACGCCGGGCACGGTGTCGGAGCGGCTCGCCGCGGTGAGCGCCGGGCGCGCCGAACTCGAGTGCGCCAACACGTCGGCGACGCTCTCGCGCATGCAGCACGTGGACTTCAGCAACCTGTCGTTCGTCGACGCAGGCGGGTTCCTCGTCCGCGCCGACGGGCCGATCCAGAGCATCGGCGACATGATGGGCAAGAAGATCGCGGTGATCGGCGGCACGACGAACGAGCAGCGGCTGGTCCAGGTGCTGAAGGACCGCAAGGTCGAGGCCGGCGTCGTGCGCGTGCGCGACGCGGCGGAAGGGGAGCAACTGCTCGCGTCGAACCAGGTCGACGCGTTCGCCGGCGACAAGATCAAGCTCGTCGGCGTCGCGCTGACGGCGAAGGATCCCAAGCTCTTCTCGCTCCTGGTCGCCGACTTCTCGATCGAGCCGTACGCGTTCGCGCTTCCGCGCGGCGACTCGGCCTACCGGCTCGTCGTCAACCGCGAACTCTCGCGCGTGTACGCGTCCGGCGAGATCGAGGAGATCTTCGCGCGCTGGCTCGGCAAGCTCGGCCGCCCGAGCGGGATGCTGGCCGCGATGTACGTGCTGAACGCCGTTCCCGACTGACAGGATCCGCCATGACGTATCGAAGCCTGGTCCGCCACATCCGCCGCGGCGCGATCGCCGTCGCGGCGCTCGCGCTCACCGCCTGCGCTCCGCAACCCGCCTACCAGGTCACCGACGTGCCCTCCACGCGCATCGGGACTGTCGAGTCCGTGCAGCAGGTCGTCGCCAACAACGACACCTCGGGCTTGGGAGCCATCGGCGGCGCCCTGGTCGGCGGCGGCCTCGGCAGCCTGATCGGCGGCGGCAGCGGCCGGACCGTGGCGACGGTCGTCGGCGCGATCGGCGGCGCCTACGCGGGCAACCAGATCGAGGCGCGCAACCCCCGCATGGTCTGGCAGATCGCGGTCCGCTACGATGACGGCAGCTTCGCGACGATCCGGCAGGAGGCGACGCCGATCGTCCGGCCGGGCGATCGCGTGCGCGTCAACCCGAACGGACTCGAGCTCATCAGCCGCTAGCGGCTCGCGGGCCAGCGCCTCCATGCGGACGATCGCCCTCCTCCCGGTGGGCTTCGCGCTGCCGGGCCCCGTCCTCGTTCCCATGTCCGCGCTCGCCGGACCCGCCGCGGGGGGCTACCCGCGATGAGCGGGCGTGCGATGGGCAAGGCGCGCGTCGAGGCGTTCTCCGACGGCGTGATCGCGATCATCATCACGATCATGGTGCTGGAGATGAAGGTGCCGCACGCGGAGGATTTCGCCGCGCTCGCCGCGCTGACGCCGGTGTTCCTGAGCTACGTGCTGTCGTTCGTCTACGTCGGCATCTACTGGAACAACCACCACCACATGCTGCACGCGACGGCCCACGTCTCCGGCTCGATCCTCTGGGCGAACCTGCACCTGCTCTTCTGGCTCTCGCTGATGCCGTTCGCGACCGGATGGATGGGCGAGAACCACTTCGCCGCGGCGCCCACCGCGCTCTACGGTGCGGTCCTGCTGATGGCGGCGATCGCCTACTGGATCCTGCAGCAGCGGATCATCGCCTCGCAGGGCGAGGGCTCGCTGCTGCGCCGGGCCATCGGAAGCGACTGGAAGGGCAAGCTCTCGCCGGTGCTCTATCTCGCCGCGATCGCCTTCGCGTTCCGCGCGAGCTGGCTCTCGCAGGCGATCTACGTCGCGGTCGCGCTGATGTGGCTCGTCCCCGACCGGCGGATCGAGGGCGCGCTCGAGCGCGGCGGCTGAACCTCGTTCAGCCCGCGCCCCTCGCCCTCCCGAGCATCTCCTCGAGCGAAGGCGCCGGCCCCGGCCCGTCGAGCGCGAGGCGGGAGGCGAGTTCGTCGATGTGCGCGGCCATGAGGGCCGCGGCGCGGCGTGCGTCGCGTTTCGCCAGCGCGTCCACCAGCGCGCCATGGCCCGCGTGCGTGTGCGGCAACCCGGCCTTCTCGTAGAGCGCGATCGCGAGCGAGGACTTGAGTACGAGTTCGCGCGCGTAACGTGCGAGCACCGGATTCCCCGAGCCGTCGGCGATGCGGTGGTGGAACTCGAGCGAGAGCGCGAGCGCGCGGGCCCGATCGCCGCGGGCGTAGGCGGCGTTCTCCTGCCGGACCAGCCGGCGGAGCGCCGCGACGTCGGCCTTGGCGAGTTGCACGGCCGCGGCCTCCGCGGCGGCCGACTCGATCGCGCGCCGCGCGGCGAACGTGTGCCGCACCTCGCTCGCCGAGGGATGCGCGACGACCGCCACGCGCTTCTCCCGCAGCGCGACGACGCCCTCGTGGTCCAGGCGGCGCAGCGCCTGGCGGACGATCGTGCGCGAAACCCCGAAGAACCGGCCGAGCGCGATCTCCTGGAGCTTCGTGCCCGGCGCCATGCGCCGCTCGAGGACGGCCGCGCGGATCGCGTCGCAGATCCGCGCCTCCGCCCCTCCCGCCTGCCTGCGAAGCGCCATCGGGCGAGCCTAGTCCTGCCTCGCGCCGCGGTCAATCCGAAGCGTATACATCCTTGCCTCGTCATGTACTCATGATCGGCGGCGAGGGCGAGCGCGCGACGCCGTCCCTCCCCGGGGCTCGCCCCATGCAGGAGCCGGCCCGGCGGTACCCGCGGATCGGTATGCATCCGCTCCCACGCGGTTGACAAACACGGGCCCCGGCGCGAGCATCCCGGACGACCGGGGCCGCCGCCCGCCCCTCCCGAGGAACCGATGCCCGCCGACGGGACCGACCCGCTCCGCATCGTGCTGAACGGCGAGCGAGTCGATATCGCCGGGCTCCCGCCGCAGACGACGCTGCTCGCCTGGTTGCGCGAACACCGCGCGCTCCCGGGCACCAAGGAAGGCTGCGCCGAGGGCGACTGCGGCGCCTGCACCGTCGTCGTCGCAGAGTCGCGCGGCGACGGATCCCTCGGCTGGAAGCCGGTCAACGCCTGCATCCGGCTGCTGCCCACGCTCGACGGCAAGGCGGTGTTCACGGTCGAGTCACTGCGTGCCCCCGGCGGTGCTCTGCACCCGGTGCAGCAGGCGCTAGTCGAATGCCATGGTTCCCAATGCGGCTTCTGCACGCCGGGCTTCGCGATGAGCCTGTTCGGCCTGTGGAAGAACACGCACGCGCCCTCGCGCGAGACGATCGACGACGCGATCTCCGGGAACCTGTGCCGCTGCACCGGCTACCGTCCGATCCTCGACGCGGCCGCGCACATGCACGCGATCGACGCTGCCACCTGCGGCGCGACCGGCTGGCGCGGCCCCGGCGTCGCGCCCGACGGCAGCCGGATCGTGCACCCCGACGAGCAGCGGCTCGCGGTACAGCTCGATGCGCTCGCCCGCGACGCGACGTTCGTCTACGAAGGCGGCGGCCAGCGCTGGATCGCGCCGGTCGACGCCGATGGACTCGCGGAGGCCTGCGCGGCACACCCCGATGCGCGACTCGTCGCCGGCGCGACCGATGTCGGACTGTGGATCACCAAGGAGCACCGCGACCTGGGGACGATGATCTCGACCGCCGCGGCGCGCGACCTCGCGCGTATCGCGCGCGACGACGAGGCACTGGTCATCGGCGCCGGCGCCACGCTCGCCGAGGCTTTCGGCGCGCTCGACGACGACTATCCGGAACTGCACGAGGCCTGGGTGCGCTTCGCTTCGCTGCCGATCCGGAACGCGGGCACGCTCGCAGGCAACGTCGCCAACGGATCGCCGATCGGCGACTCGATGCCGGCGCTGATCGCGCTCGGCGCGAGCGTCGTGCTGCGCAACGGAGGCGCGAAGCGCACCCTGCCGCTCGAGGCGTTCTATCCGGGCTACCGGAAGACGGCTCGCGTTCCCGGCGAGTTCGTCGAGTCGATCCGGGTGCCGCGACGCCCCGCGGGGCTGCTGTTGCGCGCCTGGAAGCTCTCGAAGCGCTACGACCAGGACATCTCGGCGGTGTTCGCCGCGTTCGCGCTCTCGATCGAAGGCGGGAGCGTCGCCTCCGCGCGCATCGGGTGCGGGGGCGTCGCCGCGACGCCGGTGCGCGCGCGCAGGACCGAGGCCGCGCTCGAGGGCGAGCCGTGGAGCGAGGCGACGGCGGATGCCGCCGCCCGCGTCCTCGAAGGGGAGTTCACGCCGATCGACGACATGCGCGCCTCCGCCGCGTACCGTCGCCGCGCCCTCGGCAACCTGATGCGCCGATGCTGGCTCGAAACCGGTTCCGGCGGAAGCGCGCCCACGCGCGTCGAGCACCTCCTCGCCGCGGATTGACGCGATGAACGATCCGCGCTTCCCGCTCCCCGACCTCGCGATCGCTTCCGAGGGCCGGGCGGCGGGCGCGCCGCTGCAGCACGATTCGGCCGCGCTCCACGTGTCGGGCGAGGCGGCCTACACCGACGACCTCCCGGAGCCGCGCGGCACGCTGCACGCGGCGGTCGGGATCTCGCCGGTCGCGCACGGACGACTGCGCGAGGTGGACCTCGACGCGGTGCGCGCATGGCCGGGCGTCGTCGACGTGATCGTCGCGTCCGACATCCCCGGCGAGAACAACGCGGGTCCGATCCTCCACGACGAGCCGATCCTCGCCGACGGGCTCGTGCAGTTCGCCGGCCAGCCGGTGTTCGCCGTCGCGGCGACGAGCGTCGAGGCCGCGCGGCGCGCGGCCCGCGCGGGACGACTCGACATCGACGAGCTGCCGCCGATCCTCGACATCGAGGATGCGATGGCCGCGCGCTCGTTCGTGCTGCCGCCGGTGCACCTGGCACGGGGCGACGCCGCCGCCGCGATGGCCCGCGCGCCGCACCGCCTCTCCGGCACGATCCGCAGCGGCGGACAGGACCACTTCTACCTCGAAGGCCAGGTGACGCTCGCGATCCCGCGCGAGGGCGGCGCGATGCACCTGTACTCATCGACGCAGCATCCGGGCGAAGTCCAGTTGCTCGTCGCGAAGGCGCTCTGCCTCGATGCGCACGACGTGGTCGTCGAGTGCCGCCGGATGGGCGGCGGCTTCGGCGGCAAGGAGACGCAGATGTCGCTCTTCGCGTGCGTCGCGGCGCTGTTCGCGCGCCGCACCGGGCGCGCGGTGAAGCTGCGCCTCGGCCGGGACGACGACATGCGCTCGACCGGCAAGCGCCACGCGTTCGTGCACGGCTACGACGTCGGCTACGACGACGAAGGCCGCATCCTCGCGCTCGACCTCACGCTGGCGTCGCGCTGCGGCTTCTCCGCCGACCTGTCGGGGCCGGTCAACGACCGGGCCGTGTTCCACGCGGACAACGCCTACTGGCTGCCCGACGTCGCGATCCACAGCTACCGCTGCCGGACCAACACGGTGTCCGACACCGCGTTCCGCGGCTTCGGCGGGCCGCAGGGCATGTTCGCGATCGAGGCGGTGATCGACACGATCGCGCGCGCGCTCGGGCGCGACGCGCTCGACGTGCGCAAGGCGAACCTCTACGGCGTCGGCGAGCGCAACGTGACGCCGTTCCGCATGACGGTCGAGGACAACATCGCCCCGGCGCTGATCGACCGCCTGGAGCGGACGTCGCGCTACCGCGAGCGACGCTCGGAGATCGCCGCATGGAACCGGGAAAGCCCGATCGTCAAGCGCGGGCTCGCGCTCACGCCGGTCAAGTTCGGCATCTCGTTCACCTCGACCCACCAGAACCAGGCGGGCGCGCTCGTCCACGTCTACCAGGACGGCACGGTGCTCGTGAACCACGGCGGCACCGAGATGGGCCAGGGCCTCTTCATCAAGGTGCTGCAGGTCGTCGCGCACGAACTCGGGCTCCCGCCCGCTCAGGTGCGCGCGAGCGCCTCCGACACGAGCAAGGTGCCGAACGCCTCGCCCACCGCGGCGTCGTCGGGCAGCGACCTCAACGGAATGGCGGCGCGCGACGCCGCGATCACGCTGCGCAACCGCCTGGCGGCCCATGCCGCGGACCGCTTCGGCTGCGGGGTCGATGCGATCGCGTTCCGCGACGCCCGCGTGTCGGGAGGCGGCGAGTCGATGAGCTTCGCGGAGCTCGCACGCTCCGCCTACCTCGCGCGCGTGCCGCTGTCGGCCACCGGCTTCTACGCGACGCCGAAGATCCACTACGACCCGAAGACGCTCACCGGACGCCCGTTCTTCTACTACGCCTACGGCGCGGCGTGCGCGGAGGTCGCGATCGACACGCTGACCGGCGAGCACCGGCTGCTCGCCGTCGACATCCTGCACGACGCCGGCGCCTCGCTCAATCCCGCCGTCGACCGCGGGCAGATCGAGGGCGGCTTCCTGCAGGGCTGGGGCTGGCTCGCGATGGAGGAACTGGTCTGGAACGAACGCGGCGAACTCCGCACGCACGCGCCGTCGACCTACAAGATCCCGACCTCGCGCGACTGGCCGTCGCGCGTGCGCATCGACTTCTGGCCCGACGCGAACCGCGAGCCGACGATCTACCGGAGCAAGGCGGTCGGCGAGCCGCCGCTCATGCTCGCGCTCGCGGGATTCCACGCGCTGCGCGACGCGGTGGCGAGCGTCGCGGACTACCGCTACGCTCCCGATCTCGACGCGCCTGCGACCGACGAGCGCATCCTGGACGCGGTGGACAACCTGCGCCGGCGCGCGAAGGCCCCCGCATGAGCGGCCTCGCGGCGACGCTCGCGAAGGCGCTGGCCAGCGACGGGCGCGCCGTCGTCGTCGCGATCGCGCACGGCAAGGGTTCGATTCCCCGCGAACCGGGGGCATTCATGGTGGTGCACGCGCGGGGCGCCGAGGGAACGATCGGCGGCGGCCACCTCGAGCACGAAGCGACACGCCTCGCGCGCGAGGCGATCGCGCAGGCCACGCCGCCGGCGACCTGGCTCGTGCGCTTCCCGCTCGCAGCGCGCCTCGGACAATGCTGCGGTGGCATCGCGACGGTCGCCTTCGCGGTCGTCGACGCGCGCTCCGAGTGGCTGGACGTCGCCCCCGCCTGCGACCGCCCCGCGGCACCGTTCGCGCTGGTACATCGGCTCGGCGCGCCCGACGGGGATTCGCGCATGCTGGCGGTCACGGCCGACGATTCGCGCGGCTCGCTGGGCGATCCGCCGCTCGACTCCGCGGCGGTCGTCGCCGCACGAGGCCGGCTCGCGGGCGGTGGCACGACCGGGCTCGCGGAGGTCGCCGGGGCATCGCTCTTCATCCACGTGATTCGCCCGCAATCCTTCGACGTGCTGGTCTTCGGCAACGGCCACGTCGGCCGCGCGCTCGTCCAGGTGTTCGGCGCGCTGCCCTGCCGCGTGACCTGGATCGACGAGCGCGAGGACGATTTCCCGGACCGGATTCCGGAGAACGTCGAGGTCGTGGCGACCGACACGCCGGTCGCGGAACTCGCCGGCGCGCCGCGCGGCGCCTGCGTCGTCGTCACGACGCACACGCACGCGCTGGACTTCGAACTGGTCGAGGCCGCACTCGCACGCGACGACTGGACCTACCTGGGCCTCATCGGTTCGCTCTCCAAGCGCGCCCAGTTCGCGAAGCGCCTCGCCGAGCGTGGCCGGGTCGGCGACAGCCTCGCCCGCCTCACCTGCCCGATGGGCGCGTCGAGCGGCCTCAAGGGCAAGGAGCCGGGCGTGATCGCGGTGGGCGTGGCGGCGGAGATCCTCGCGGTACGCGAGCGGCACGCCCGGGACAGCGAGCGCCGGGGCGGGGCGGCAGCGGGCGGCGCAGCGCCGGATGCGCGGGGGACGAACGGGTGACGGACACAGCCTCCGCGACTCGCCTCGCGCTCTCGGGCATCACCAAGGCCTATCCGTCGGTCGTCGCGAACGACGGCATCGATCTCGACGTCGCGCCCGGCGAGATCCACGCGGTGCTGGGCGAGAACGGCGCCGGCAAGTCGACGCTGATGAAGGTGATCTACGGCGTCGTGAAGCCCGATGCGGGCACGATCCGCTGGGAGGGCAAGCCGGTGGCGATCGCGAGCCCGGCGCGAGCCCGGCGCCTCGGCATCGGCATGGTGTTCCAGCACTTCTCGCTGTTCGAGACGCTGACCGTGGCGGAGAACATCGCGCTCGCGCTCGACCGCGAGCGCGCCGGCGGCGACCTGCCCGCGCGCATCCGCGAGGTGTCCGGACGGTACGGCCTGCCGCTCGACCCCGACCGCCACGTCCACACGATGTCGGTCGGCGAACGGCAGCGCGTCGAGATCGTGCGCTGCCTGCTCCAGGACCCGCGCCTCCTGATCATGGACGAACCGACCTCCGTGCTGACGCCGCAGGCGGTCGAGAGGCTGTTCGAGACCCTGCGTCGACTCTCGGGCGAGGGCTGCAGCATCCTGTACATCAGCCACAAGCTCGACGAGATTCGCGCGCTCTGCACGCGCGCGACGGTGCTGCGCGGCGGAAAGGTCACCGGCACCTGCGATCCTCGCCGCGAATCGTCGGCCTCGCTGGCGCGGATGATGATCGGGGGGGAGCTGCCGCATCCTCGGCATCGCGAGGTGACCCGGGGCGAGCCGAGGCTCGTCGTCGACGGATTGACGCTGGCGTCCGACGATCCGTTCGGCACGTCGCTCGTCGACCTGAAGCTCACCGTCCACGCGGGGGAGATCGTCGGCATCGCCGGAGTGTCGGGCAACGGCCAGAAGGAGCTGATGGCCGCATTGTCGGGCGAGCGCCGGGTCGAGGACGCAAGCGCGGTGACGCTGCTCGGCGTCGCCGCGGGCCGCCTCGATGCCGACCAGCGCCGCGCGCTCGGCCTCGCCTTCGTTCCCGAGGAGCGCCTCGGCCGCGGCGCGGTGCCGGAGATGTCGCTCGCGGAGAACGCGCTGCTGACCGCGCACGCGAAGGGCCTCGTGCGGCGCGGCTTCGTTCAGGCGGCGGCCGTGCGCGCATTCGCGCAGGAGACGATCGCGCGCTATCGCGTCAAGGCCGGCGGCCCCGACGCCGCCGCGCGCTCGCTTTCCGGAGGCAACCTGCAGAAGTTCATCGTCGGCCGGGAGATCGGGCAGGCTCCCAAGGTGATGATCGCCGCGCAGCCGACCTGGGGCGTGGACGTCGGCGCGGCGGCGCAGATCCGCCAAGCGCTGATCGACCTGCGCGACGCGGGCGTCGCGGTGCTCGTCGTCTCCGAGGAACTCGACGAACTCTTCGAGATCTGCGACCGCATCGCCGTGATCGCGCAGGGCCGGCTCGCCGAGGCCCGTCCCGCGCGGACGACGAACGCCGAGGAGATCGGCATGCTGATGGCCGGGTCGTTCATCGCACCGGGCGCGCACCCGGGACGCAACTTCTCGCCCGCCGGAGCCATGGGGTCAGAGCCGTGATTCCATGGGGTCAGAGCCGCAATTTCCGCGACGGGGTCGACGGGGTCAGAGCCGCAATTTTCAGTGTCACGGGGTCAGTGTCACGGGGTCAGAGCCGCAATTTTCGTCGTGGAACGAACGAGTAGCCAAGTTGTGTCGATCGAAAATTGCGGCTCTGACCCCGTCGCGGAAATTGCGGCTCTGACCCCGTCCGCGGCTCTGACCCCACGATGATGATGTTCCGCCTCGAAGCCCGCCCCGAGCCGTCGCGCACGTTCCGCTGGGCATCGCCGCTCGTGGCGGTCGGCCTCACGATTGCCGTCGGGCTCGTGCTGTTCCCGCTGATGGGCAGAAATGCCCTTGACGCGTTCCACGCGTTCTTCGTGAAACCGATCGACTCGCTCTACGGCGTGAGCGAACTGCTCCTCAAGGCGTCGCCGCTGATGCTGATCGCGACCGGCCTCGCCGCGGGCTACCGCGCAAACGTCTGGAACATCGGCGCGGAAGGCCAGCTCACGATGGGCGCCATCGCGGGCGGGGGCGTCGCACTCGCGTTCCCCGAGAGCACGTCTGCGTTGCTGCTGCCGCTCATGTTCGCAGCGGGCATGCTCGGCGGGATGGCGTGGGCGGCGATTCCCGCGTTCCTGCGCACCCGCTTCAACGCGAACGAGATCCTCGTGTCGCTGATGCTGGTCTACGTCGCGACGCTCGTCCTGTCGATCCTCGTCCACGGCGCCTGGCGCGACCCCGAGGGTTTCAACTTCCCCCAGTCGAGGATGTTCGCCGAAGGCGCGATCCTGCCGAACCTCCTCGCCGAGACACGCCTGAACGTCGGCTTCTTCGTCGCGCTCGCCGTGGTCGTCGCCGGCTGGGTGTTCATGGAGAGGAGCTTCGTCGGCTACCAGATGCGGGTCGCCGGCCTCGCGCCCGCGGCCGCGAACGACGCCGGCAGAGCGGCTCCCCGCACCGTGTGGATCGGAATGCGCTTCGGCGGCGCGTGTGCCGGGCTCGCTGGCGTGGGCGAGGTCGCCGGTCCGATCGGCCAGTTGCTGCCGTCGGTGTCCCCGGGCTACGGCTTCGCGGCGATCATCGTCGCGTTCGTCGGAAGGCTCCATCCGGTCGGCATCGTGTTCGCGAGCCTCCTGATGTCGCTCCTCTACCTCGGCGGCGAGTCGGCGCAGCTGAACCTCGCGATGCCATCGTCGGTGACCGGCCTCTTCCAGGGCACGCTGCTCTTCTTCCTGCTGGCCGCCGACGTGTTCATCCACTACCGGATCCGGAGGCGCAGGAGCGTGAGGGTAGCGGCATGAGGCGCGACGCAGCGGCGCGCGTTTCGAACGACGGCGCATCGACGCCATCCCCGCGCGCTCGCCCGGGCCCGGAAGGGCACTGACCGCGATGGAGACCCTCGCGCAACTCGTCATCCTGACGCTCGCCGCGGGCACCGCGCTCGTGTTCGCGAGCCTGGGCGAACTCGTCACCGAGAAGGCGGGCGTATTGAACCTGGGTGTCGAGGGGATGATGCTGGTGGGCGCGGTGGTCGCATTCATGGTCGCATCGAAGTCGGGGTCGCCCTGGCTCGGCATCGGCGCGGGCATCGCGGCGGGCGCAGCGGTCTCGATGATCTTCGCCGTCATTGCGCTCTCGCTGATGGCGAACCAGGTCGCGACCGGCCTCGCGCTGTCGCTCTTCGGCGTCGGGCTCTCCGCGTTCGTCGGACTCGACTACGTGTCGGTCGTGATCGAGGGCATCAAG
>DAOMBL010000029.1:6911-15141 GCA_035427325.1 Casimicrobiaceae bacterium | reverse complement strand
CCTTCCGGCCTACCTCCCGCAACTCACGCTCGGGGGCAACGGCAAGCGCGTCACCCGCGAAGGTACGCCGGTCGAGGGACGCACGGCGCCCGCACTGTGGGGAGGCGTCGGCACCGACGGCCAGCACGCGTTCTTCCAGTGGCTGCACCAGGGCACCGACGTCGTCCCGGTCGAGTTCGTCGTTCCGTCGGCGCCCGTCGACGCGGATCCCTCTCGCCACGCGCTCCTCGTCGCGAACGCGCTCGCGCAGGCGCAGGCGCTCGCGATCGGCCGTTCGGCGGCCGAAGTGGCGGCCGAACTCCGCGGGCGCGGCCAGCACGCCGACGCCGCCGCGCTCGCGGCGCGCGAGAGCCCGGGCGACCGCCCCTCGACGACGATCCTGACGCCGCGCCTCGATGCCCGCTCGCTCGGCGCGCTCCTCGCGCCCTACGAGCACCGCCCCTTCGTCGAAGGGATCCTCTGGGGCATCAATCCGTTCGACCAGTTCGGCGTCGAACTGGGCAAGATCCTCGCGCAGCCGATCGCGGCCGCGCTCGACGGCAACGGCGCACTCCCGGCGTCCGCCGATCCGTCGACGCGCGCGCTGGTCGCCCACGTGCGCGAGGCGCTCCGCCGCTGACCGTCGTCAGCGGGCGGAGCGGATCGCCTCGGCGAGCCGGATCACCGCGGTCGCGTAGAGCCTGCTGCGGTTGTAGCGCGTGACGACGTAGAAGTTCGGCCCGGCGATCCAGGTGCTCGACCCGCCGTCGGCTTCCTCGAGGAGCAGCAGGCCGACCGGATCGTCGACGGTTCCGAGCGATGCGGACGGCCGTACGCCGTCGGCCGCCCAGGCGTCGAGGCTTCGCCGCTCGCTCAGGCCGCCGTCGAGCTTGCGCAGGACGCCGTCGCGCGCGAGGGGATCGATCGCCGCCGGCGCGATCGTCACGCCGCCCGGTTGCCAGTCGTGACGCGCGAGATAGTTCGCGACGCTGCCGACGACGTCCGGTCCGCTCGTCCAGAGATCGATGCGGGTGTCGCCGTCGAAGTCGACCGCATAGCGGCGAAAGCTGCCGGGCATGAATTGCGGGACGCCCATCGCGCCGGCGTAGGATCCCTTGGGCGTGAACGGCGAGAATCCCTGTTCGCGCGCGAGCAGCAGGAATTCCTTCAGTTCCCCTCGGAAGAAGGGTGCTCGCCGCGGATAGTCGAAGGCGAGCGTGGCGAGCGCATCGAGCACCCGGAAGCCGCCGAGCAGCCGGCCGTAGTTGGTCTCGACGCCGACGATGGCCACGACGATCTCGGGCGGTACGCCCCACTTCGCTTCGGCGCGCCGGAGCGCATCGTCGTTCGCACGCCACCAGGCGACGCCGTCCGAGACGCGGGAGGGCGTGAGGAACGTCGGCGCGTACTCGAACCACTTCGGCGGCTCGACGATCGGCTTGCTCATCAGCGCGACGACGCGCGGCTGGAAGCGCGCGCCCGCGAGAACGCGTTCGACGCGCGCGCGGTCGAGGCCGGTCTCCGAGGCGACCTCCGCGGCGAACGCCCGCACGTCGGCGCGCGGGCCGTACGCGACCTCGGCCCGGTCCTTCCCGCGCTGGGCGAACGCACCGGGCGTCACGACGAGGAGCGCGAGCGATGCGAACGCGAGCGTGGCGAGACGATTCCGCACGGCGCGCCGATGGTATCATCGCGCCGCCGCTCCGCAGCCGGGTGTCGTCGGGCTGGAGCCCGTCCCGCCGCCGCGGCGTCGCGTCGCTGTCCCCGTGGTTCCTGCATTCGCAGGACATCGTCCGCGCCTTCCCGATGACCTACTCGCTGCTGCGCCACGCGCTGTTCGCGCTCGACCCCGAACGCGCGCACGCCGTGACGCTCGCGGCGCTCGATGTCGCTGCGAAGACCGGCCTCGCCTCGTGCATGGCGGCGCCGCCGGGGCAGGCCTCCGCGCGCGTCATGGGACTCGACTTCCCGAATCGCGTGGGCCTCGCCGCCGGACTCGACAAGGACGCGGCCCACCTGCAGGGGCTCGCCTCGCTCGGGTTCGGCTTCCTCGAGGCGGGGACGGTCACGCCCAGGCCGCAACCGGGCAACCCCCGGCCCCGCATGTTCCGCCTGCCGGACGCGCAGGCGCTGATCAACCGGTTGGGGTTCAACAACGGCGGCGTCGAGCGCTTCGTCGCCAACGTGCGCGCCTCCGGCTACCGCGGAATCCTCGGCTGCAACATCGGCCGCAACGCCGACACGCCGAACGAGCGCGCGGCCGACGACTACCTCGCCTGCCTCGCCGCGGTCGCGCCGGTGGCGAGCTACGTCACGATCAACGTGAGTTCGCCCAACACGACCGGCCTTCGCGACCTGCAGTCCGAGGCCGCGCTCGACTCGCTGCTCGCCCGCCTCGTCGTGGCGCGCGACGACCACGCGCAGAAGCTCGGGCGGGCGCTGCCGCTCGCGATCAAGATCGCGCCCGACCTCGAGGACGACGCGATCCGCGGGATGGCGCGCGTGCTGGTCGCGCGGCGCGTCGACGCCGTGATCGCGACCAACACGACGATCGCCCGCGACGCGGTCGCGGGAATGGCGCACGCCGCCGAACGCGGCGGCCTGTCCGGCCGGCCGCTGTTCGAACGCTCGAACGCCGTGCTGCGCACGCTCGCGCGGGCCGTCGACGGCGCGCTGCCGATCGTCGGCGTCGGCGGCATCGCGTCGGGCGAGGACGCCGCGGCGAAGATCGCGGCCGGGGCGAGCCTCGTGCAGCTCTACACCGGGCTCGTCTACCGCGGTCCCGCGCTCGTCGGCGAGTGCGTGCGCGCGCTGGCCGGACGATAGCTTCGATGCTATCCGCGCCGCGCGGCGAGCCACGCCGCGGTCGCGTGCGCGAGCATCTTCGCGCTGCCCTGCGCGACGGTCTCGCCCTGCTGGTTGGTGGCGACCGCCCGAAACGCCACGATGCCCCCGCCGTGCGCGGGCTTGTCGTCCTTCGCGACCACGGTCCAGGTCGTGGTCAGCGTGTCGCCCGGACGCACCGGCGCGGTGAACGTCGAAGCGTGATCGAGAAGCGCGATCGCCGTGCCGTGGAAGATCATGCCGAGCGCGCCTCCCATCATCGCGCTCGTCATCACTCCGTGCAGGATGCGCGTGCCGAAGCGCGCGTCGGCCGCGTACGCGCCGTCGACGTGGTGCGGATTGAAGTCGCCGATGAGGCCCGCGCCGAGCACGAGGTGCGCGTCGGTGACGGTCAGCGATCGGCGAAAGCATTCGCCCACCGCGATCTCGTCGTAGTGGCGCCCGCTGCCGTCCATGCCGCTCGCCGCGCTCGGTCGACCGCCCTCCGTTCGCGGACGGCGCCCCGAACGTCCCGTGCGCCCCTTCGTCCGCGGCGGACGTTCGCCGGTGCTCACGGGGTCCGCTCCGGAGCCGGATCGAGAGGCTCGTAGCGGTGCCCCGCCTTCCGGACGCCCTCGACCAGGTGATCGAGCGCGGCGTCCGCGTCGGCGCGCGGCCCGCGTACGCCCAGTTCGATCCGCCGTCCGCCGCCGGGCAGGAACGCCGGCAGGCTGAAGAGCTTCACGTCCGGGAAGCGCGCGACGTTCTCGTCCATCAGCGGCAGCAGCTGGCTCTCGCCCACGTCGTAGACCGCGATCGCACGCTCGACCGCGCACTCGCGCCGCAGGTGCGGGTACCGCGTGTCGAGCACCCATTCCATCATCGGCCACGCCATCTGGGGGAAGCCGGGGAAGAAGTGGTGATCGCGCACCGAGAACGCGGCGACGCCGTTGAACGGATTCGGAATCAGGTCGGCGCCCGCCGGAAACTCCGCCATCCGGATCCGGTGCGGATGGGCTTCCGGGCCGAAGCGCGCCACGATCTCCGCGACCGCCCCCGGGTGCGGCTCGAGCGGCACGCCGAGGGCCGCGGCGACGGCCTGACGCGTCTGGTCGTCGGGCGTGGCGCCGATGCCGCCGAACGAGAACACGAGTTCGCCGCGCGCGAAGCTGTCGCGGAAGAGCCCGGTGAGCCGCGCGCGATCGTCGCCGACGTAGCTCGCCCGGTCGACCCCGAGTCCGCGCCTGCCGAGGGTCGCGATCGCGTGCGCGAGGTGCTTGTCCTGCCGCTTGCCCGACAGGATCTCGTCGCCGACGATGACGACGCCGATCGGCGGTGGCGATGCCGCGGGCGCGCTCATTCCGCCGCGGGTGCGAGGCGCGACTCGAGTTGCCCCATGACGCTCGACAGCGCACGGTCGAGCAGCGGTTCGGCCTCGACCGGTCGCGCGCGGTCGGCGCGGAAGCGCTCGGCCAGCTCCTCGGCGGTCATCGAAAGCGCCTTCTGGCCCTGGCGATTGGTGAAGAGGTAGGTGCCGCGCAGCGGACTCACCCAGGCGAGCTTCGCGAACGCGAGCTGCCCGTCGTCGCCCTCGAACTCGATCCACATGCCGCGCTCGAGGCTTCGCGCGATCTCGAGGTACTGGTCGTCCCGGATTTCCGGCTCCTCGACCAGCGGCGCGGGTTCCGCGGGCGCCATCGCCTCCGCGAGCGCCTCGGCCTGCTGCGCGGCACGCTCGTCGCCGGCGGCCTTCGCCACTTCGGCCTGCGCCTTCGCTGCCTCCGCCACCGCGGCGGTCGGGGACTCGACGTTCGCGAACGTCGGCTTCACGGCGGCCGCGTGCGCCTCGACGAGGTTCGCCATGAACGACTCGCGCGCCTCGGGCGGCCAGTCCTGCCCACGCACACCGGCCGTCAGCCGCTTCAGCAGCGACGGCAGCAGCGCCACCAGGTGCTTGCGGTCCTCGGCGGTGCGCTTGGGCTGCACGCTCCACACCAGGTCCTCGAGCGTCGCCACCGACGCGCCGAACGCCTCGCTCTGGTCGCCGTCGGCGGCATAGACCTTCGCCATCGCGCCCTGCCAGTGCTCGCGCAGGAAGCCGGCGAGGAAGCGGGGCACCGGCGAGGCCTCGATCCGCCGTTCGACCTCCCCGCGCGCGACGTTGGCGGCGATCTCCGCGCGGTCGCGAAGATTGATCTCCTCGGCCGACGTGTGGATGTTCGCTTCGGCGTTGCGCTCTTCCTCGGCGAGGAACGCTTCGAGTTCGGCACGCACCTCGTCGAAGATCGCGAGGTCGTCGGAGAATCCGTCGAGGATCCGGTGGACGATCGCGTCGATCTTCCGGTAGAGCGGATCCTCGTTCCCCATCGCGGGCGACCAGCCGCGCCCCGCCTCCGCCAGCGCGTTGACCAGCAGGCGCGACGGGTGCGACTTCTTCGCGAAGAACGCCCCGTCGAGCATCGCGGCCTTGAGCACCGGGATCTGCAGCCGGGCGAGCAGCGCCTTGATCCCGTCGGGGAGGTCGCGCGTCTCGAAGATGAAGTCGAACAGCATCGCGACCATCTCGATGGTCATCGATTCGAGCTGGTTCGCCTTCCTGCCGAGCGGCGATTCCTGCAGGTCGCGCAGGACGTTGTGCAGTCCGTCCGGGATGCCCGAGAACCCGACGAGCGCGCCGCCGCCCAGGTCGAAGCCGCTCTGGCCCGCCTGCAGGCGCGTCAGGCCCTCGTGCAGCACCTGCGTCGCGATGATCGGCGCGCCGGGCACGTAACCGGACGGCGTCGGCGCCATCGGTGCGAACGCCACGGGCGGCAAGCCGCCGGCCATCGACATCGGCATCCCGATCTCGGGCAGGTCGTCGCCAGCCGCCGGCGCTCGCGACGGCGACACCGCACCGTGCGCCGCCGGGGCCGTCGCACCCGCCGCCGTGCCGAACATCCGCCGGAACAGGGCCATCACGTCGACTTCGGCCGACGACGGCCCGGGAGCCGCGGGCACGTGCGGGGACTTCGGGTCCACGGCCGCCCGCCGTGCGTCGGTTCCGGTCATCCGGTTGATGATCGACGGCCGGAGCGAGGCGGGGATGACGTGCAGGTTCGCGAGGTGGCGGTTGATGTCGCCGTAGATCGACGCGATGTCGCCGAGCGAGGCCTGGTTCAGCTCCTTCAGGATCTGGAACTTGATGCGGCTCTCGCTCTTCAGTTGCCGCAACGCGTCGGCGAACGCGTCGACGATCGTCATCGGCGCGAGCGGGTTGTCGGGCGTCTCGAGGTCGGGGCGGCCGAGCAGATGGCCGAACCCGCGGTTCAGGAGTCCGAGTTCCTCGTGGCAGGCGTTCTCGACGATGCGGGTGATGTTGCCGGTGATGACGGACTCGTCCATCGCCGAGGTGTCGACGAGCGTGAGCTTCGAGGGATCGACCGCCGAGAAATCGGGCTTGGGGACCTCCCGGTTGGCGATGCGATCGTCGACGCGCTCGCGCAGTCGCCGCTCGAACTCCGCCATCAGCGCGGGGCGTTCGCTCTTGAGGAGGCCGCGCGCGTCGAGGTAGAGCGTCTGTTCGTCGCGGACGTCGGTGCGTGCCGCGCGATCCATCAGGAGATCGCCGACGCGGTCGAGCATCGCCGAGAAGGCGAGCATCAGGCGATGCACGGCCAGATCCCGGCAATCGCCCAGGATCTTCGACAGCTCGCGCGGCGTCGGACGCCGCACCGAGGATTCCGCCGCCGGCGCGCTCACGCTTCTATCCGATCCCCATGTCGCCCGTCCCGCCGGAAATCACGCCGGGCACGGCGCTTCCAGGCACGCGGACGGAGCCGCACTCCCGCCAATTCACTGCAGGAGCGGGCGCCAAGCCACTGTAGCACGGAGGATTTTCGTCCACCAGCACCCGGGAGCACCGCCTAGCCGCCTTCCAGCGCCGCCCACGCCCTTTCGACGCGCTTCAGCGACACCGGGAACGGCGTCTTGAGTTCCTGGGCGAACAGCGACACCTTGAGTTCCTCGAGCAGCCAGCGAAACTCGTCGAGCGCCGGGTCTGTCCGTCCCGCGGCCCGGTCCCGGTCGCGCCGTTCGCGCCAGCGTCGCGTCCAGTCGGCGACGAGCGGTCCATGGCGTGCCTCCCGGTCCGGGCGCTCCCTCGCCTTGGCCCAGCGCCGATCGATCGCTTCCAGGTAGCGCGGCAGGTGCTGGAGTTGGGCCCAGGCGGTGGCCCGAAAGAACCCGGGCCGGACCAGGTCGTCCCGCTGCGCGCGGAGGTCGGCCGCCAGCCGCGATTGGGCGGGCGGCGCATGGACCAGTTTCGTGCCGAGCGCGTGGTACGACGCCCCGATCGTGGCGAGCAGCCGGACCGCGCCGTCCGCGACGGCGGGAAGGCGGGCACGTCCCCGGCGGACCTGTTCGTCGAACGAACGTGTGTCTCTCGGCAGTGGATCGTCGCCCAGGAACGCGCGGTCGGCCACGGCGTCGAGCACGTCCGAGAGCAGCCGATCCGTGGGGAGGGCCGGCTTGAGCGCGAGCGCGGCCTGCGCGAAGCCCGGGCCGCCCTTCTCGTAGCGCGCCATCGCGTCGCGGAGCGCCAACCGGACAAGACGCACCACGCCTTCGCGTGTGGACGCCTGGGCTGCCGCCCGCGTGTCGGCGAGCGTGAGCGCCACGCTCGCGCCCTCGTCCACGAGCGCGGGGAACGCGTCGAACCGCTCGCCGGCACGCTCGATCGCCAGCGTCTCCGGCAGGTCGCCGAAGTCCCAGCGGGTGAGTCCGCTCCTGCCGAACGACGGTCCGGCGGCGGCGAAACTCGCCTTCGCCGCCTCGCCGAAACGCGAACGGAGCGCGATCAGGTCGCGTCCCGAGCCCAGTTCCGTGCCGGCCGCATCGACGACGACGATGTTCATCGCGAGATGGGCGGGCAGGTGCTGGCCGGCCCACGCGTCGGCCGGGGGAGTCTCGCCCAGGCGCCGGCCGAGCCACGCGCGAATCGCGTCCGGAAGCGGCGCCGACGCGGGATCGGCCCATTCGAGGAACTCCGTCACCGCGGGCGCCAGCGGGACGAGCCGATTGCGCAGCGCCTTCGGCAGCGCCTTCAGGTACCAACCGACCTTCTCGCGCACCATGCCGGGCACGAGCCAGGTGAGCGCGCTGTCGTCGAGCCCGTTCAACCGCGCGAGCGGGACGCTCAGCGTGAGCCCGTCGAGCGGATGGCCCGGCGCGAAACGGTACTTGACCGGGAAACGCGTCCCCGCGATGTCGAGGTGCTCCGGAAAGAGTTCGGCGGTCACGTCCCGGGCGGCGTGGCGCATCAGGAACCCGCGCGTCATGAACAGGAGTTTCGGGTCGTTCGCCTCGGCGACGACGCGCCAGCGCTCGAAGCCGGCGGTCGTCGACACGTCGGCCGGTACGCGCTCGGCGTAGAACGCCGCGAGGGCGTCCT
>DAOMBL010000029.1:0-6901 GCA_035427325.1 Casimicrobiaceae bacterium | reverse complement strand
CGAGGGCGTCCGCGTCGACGAGCACGTCCTGGCGGCGCGCCTTGTGCTCGAGTTCGGCCACCTCGGCGACGAGCGCGCGGTTGTGCGCGAGGAACGCGCCGCGCGTGGCGAGCGCGCCGGGCACGAGCGCCTCGCGCACGAAGATCTCGTGCGCGCGCGCGGGCTCGAGCGAGGCGAGCGACACCGGCCGCGACGCGACGAGCGTCAATCCCTGGAACGACACGCGCTCGCGTGCCACGACCTCTCCGCGCTTCGCGTCCCACGACGCGTCGAACCGTTCCCGCGTCGCGCGTTCGCCCGCCGCCGCCACGATCCACTCGGGTTCGACGCGCGCGGCGCAGCGCGCGTACAGGCGGGTCGTCTCGACGAGTTCCGCGGCGAGGATGAAGCGTCCCCCCTTCTTCGCGAGCCCGCTTCCCGGGTGCAGGTGGAATCGGAGGCCCCGCGGACCCGAGTATCCCTCGGCGGGCGCGCGGCGCCCCGGCGATTCGGCGGTTCCTCCGCCGGCCGACTCGCCGTCGCGCAGCCCGATGTTCGAGAGCAGCCCGGCGAGCAGCGACTCGTGGATCGCCTGGTAGCGGGCGGCGTCGGCGCTCGCCGGCAGGTCCGGCTTCCACGTCCACCCGCCCTCCTCGAGCGTGCGCACGAGTTCGCGGTGGACGTCGCGCCACTCCCGCATGCGCAGGTGGTTGACGAACATCGCGCGGCAGCGCTCCACCTGGCGGCGATGGGGGAGCTTCTCGCGCGCGAGCGCGTCGAACACCTGCCAGAGGTTCACGAGCGACAGGAAGTCCGAACGCTCGTCGCGGAAGCGGAGGTGCGCCTGGTCGGCCGCCTGCGCCTTCTCGAGCGGGCGCTCGCGCGGATCGGGCACCGACAGCGCGCTCGCGATCACGAGCGCCTCGGGCAGGCAGCCGCGCGCCCGTGCTTCGAGCACGATGCGGCCGATGCGCGGGTCGAGCGGCAGCCGGGCGAGTTCGCGGCCGACCGGCGTCAACGCGCGCGCCTCGTCGACCGCCCCGAGATCGGCGAGAAGCTGGTAGCCGTCCGCGATCGCCCGCGCGGGCGGGGGCTCGACGAACGGAAATGCATCGACCGGACCCAGATCGAGCGAGGCCATCTGCAGGATCACGCTCGCGAGCGAACTGCGCAGGATCTCGGGATCGGCGAAGCGCGGCCGCGCCTCGTAGTCGGCTTCCGGATACAGGCGGACGCACACGCCGTCCTGCACCCGCCCGCAGCGGCCCGCGCGCTGGTCCGCGTTGGCCCGCGCGACCTTCTCGATCCTGAGGAGCGTCGTCTTGTTGCGCGGAAGGTAGCGCTTGACGCGTGCGAGCCCGGTGTCGATCACGTACCGGATGCCCGGCACGGTGAGCGAGGTCTCGGCGACGTTGGTCGCGAGCACGATCCGGCGTCCGTTCGACGGTGCGAACGCGCGCTGCTGGTCCTCGGGCGAGAGGCGCGCGTAGAGCGGGAGGATCTCCGCCGCGGCGCCCCAGGGGCGGCGGCGAAGGTCGGCGCGCAGGAGGTCGGCGGTCTCGCGGATCTCCCGCTCGCCCGGCAGGAAGGCGAGGATGTCCCCGGGGCCTTCGCGCCAGAGATCGCCGGCAGCGTCGACGATCGCCTCCTCGACGTCTCCTTCGTCGTCGGTGGCCTCGTCATCGGGATCGCCGCCGGCCGCGCGGTAGCGGATCTCGACCGGATACAGGCGCCCGGACACCTCGATCACCGGGGCCGGATGGCCGGCGTCCGCGCCGAAGTGCCGCGCGAAGCGCTCGACGTCGAGGGTCGCCGACGTGATCACGACCTTGAGGTCGGAACGCCGCGCGAGGAGCTGCTTCAGGTACCCCAGCAGGAAGTCGATGTTGAGGCTGCGCTCGTGCGCCTCGTCGACGATGATCGTGTCGTAGGCGAGGAGGTCGCGGTCGCCGCGCGTCTCCGCGAGCAGGATGCCGTCGGTCATGAGCTTCACCCAGGCACCTGGCGAGGTCCGTTCGGCGAAGCGCACCTGATATCCGACCGCACCTCCGAGGGGCACGGCGAGTTCCTCCGCGATGCGCGCCGCGACCCCGCGCGCGGCGAGGCGCCGCGGCTGCGTGTGCCCGATGAGGCCGCGCTCGCCGCGCCCCGCGGCGATGCAGATCTTCGGGAGCTGCGTGGTCTTGCCCGAGCCGGTCTCGCCGCAGACGATCACGACCGGATGGGCGCGGATCGCCGCGGCGATGTCGTCCGCGCGCTGCGACACCGGGAGTTCGGGCGGGAACCCGGGCGCGGGACGCGTCGCGAGTCGCCCGGACCGCCTCGCGACCGCACGCTCCACGTCGAGCGCGAGCTTCCGCCATCCCTCCGGCCCCATGCGTCGCGCGAGTCCCTCGCGGATGCGCCCCCCGAGCCGCGCCGCGTCCGCGGCGAGCGTGTCTTCGAGCCGGGCGGCGAGCACGCGGGCGTCGGAGTCGAGAGCGGTCATGACCGGTGAGTCCGTCGGCGGATGCGGGCGCCCGGCATCGACGCGCCGCGGGGCGCGGATTCTACCGTCCCGGCGGCGCCTCCGTTATGATCCGCCCGTCTCGACCGATCGGCCGCATCACCCCGATCCGCGCCGAGCCCCTGCCTCCGGAGGACGCCATGACCCGCCCCGCCAGGACCGCCCACGTCGCCAGATTCGCGCTCGCCGCCTGCATCGCCGCCCTCCTCGCCGCCCCGTCGTTCGCCGACGCGAAGACCCTGCGCTGGGCAGGACGCGGCGATCCGCAGACGATGGACCCGCACTCGCAGAACGAGAACCTGACCAACAACATCAACAACCTGATCTACGACACGCTCGTGATGCGGGACAAGGACCTCAAGGTCATTCCCGGCCTCGCGACCTCCTGGGAGCAGGTGAACCCGACGACCTGGCGCTTCAGGCTGCGGCAGGGCGTGAAGTTCCACGACGGCACGCCGTTCACCGCGGACGACGTGGTGTTCTCGATGCAGCGCGCGGCGGAGGACACTTCGCAGATACGCGCCTACTCGAACGCAGCCGGGAAGCCGCGCAGGATCGACGACCATACGGTGGAGTTCGTCACCAGCGGACCGAATCCCATCGAACTCGAGCACCTGGTCACACTCTTCATCATGTCGAAGGCGTGGTGCGAGAAGAACAAGTGCATGAAGCCGCTCGACTTCAAGGCGAAGGAGGAGATGATCACGGCCCGCCAGGCCAACGGCACCGGCGCCTACTCGCTCAAGTCGCGCGAGCCGGACGTCAAGACCCACCTGGTCCGCAACCCGGACTGGTGGGGCTGGAAGGACAAGCGCTTCGACGGCAACGTCGCCGATGTCGTCTACACGCCGATCGCGAACGACGCGACACGGCTCGCCGCCCTCGTCGCCGGCAACGTGGACATCGTGAACGACCCCGCGCCGCAGGACGTGCCGAGGCTCCATCAGACGCCCGGCGTCAAGGTGATCGACGGATTCGAGCAGCGGATCGTGTTCATCGGCATGGACCAGGCGCGCGACGAACTCCTCTACTCGAGCGTCAAGGGCAAGAACCCGTTCAAGGACAAGCGGGTGCGCGAGGCGCTCTACAAGTCGATCGACATCGACGCGATCCACAAGGCGACGATGCGCGGCCTGTCCAAGCCCTCGGGCGCGATGACGCCCTCGCCGGTCCAGACCACGCCCGAGATCGAGAAGCGCTTCGCCTACGACCCCGCCGCCGCGAAGAAGCTCCTCGCCGAGGCCGGCTACCCGAACGGCTTCGAGGTGCAGCTCGACTGCCCGAACAACCGCTACGTCAACGACGAGAAGATCTGCCAGGCGCTCGCCGCGATGTGGACGAAGATCGGCGTCAACACGAAGCTCGCCACGCTGCCGCGCGCGCAGTACTTCCCGAAGCTCGAGAAGCTCGACACGAGCCTCTTCATGCTGGGCTGGGGCGGCGCGTCGACCGACGCGATCTTCACGCTGCAGCCGGTGCTCTCGACGTACAACGGCAAGGGCGACGGCGACTTCAACTACGGCAGGTACAGCGACCCCAAGTTCGACGCGATCGTCGCCGAGGTGAAGGTCGAGATGAACGCGGAGAAGCGCCTCGCCCTGATCCGGCGCGCGCTCGAGATCCAGAAGAACGAGGTCTACACGCTTCCGCTGCACCGCCAGGTGATCCCCTGGGCCGCGCGCAGCAATGTCGACATCCCGCACCGCGCCGACAACCAGGTGTGGCCGATCTGGGCGAAGATGAAGTGATCGCGCGAATCGCGCGCTGAGGGAGCGGGACGATGGGCGGACTCCTCGTTCGGGTGGCGCTCGCGGTCGTGCTCGTGCTCGCGACCTGGAATCCGACCGGGTACTCGTACGTGCAGTGGGCAATGACCGGCGCCGGTCCGATCGACGCGTCGAAGGCGCTCGTCGGACTCCTCCTCCTGGGCGGATGGCTCCTCTGCCTGCGGGCGACCTGGGTGTCGCTCGGCGCGATCGGCGTCGTGTTCTTCGCCGCGCTGTTCGCGGCGTTCGTCTGGTGGCTCGCGTCGATGGGCTACGTGTCGACCGACCAGCGCACGCTCGCGTGGATCGTCCTCGTCGCGGTCGGGGTCGTGCTCGGCGTCGGCATGGGCTGGTCGAAGCTGCGCCAGCGCGCTACCGGGCAGGTCGAGGTCGATTGACCCGGGCGGCCGGCCTGCGCGGCCCCGCCCCCTGCTAACCCTTCAGCGCCGCGAGCACCTCGTCGAGCATCTTCTTGGCGTCGCCGAACAGCATGCGGTTGTTGTCCTTGTAGAACAGCGGGTTGTCGACGCCCGCGTAGCCCGAGGCCATGCTGCGCTTCATCACGATCGAGTGCTTGGCCTTCCAGACCTCGAGCACCGGCATCCCGGCGATCGGGCTCGTCGGGTCGTCCTGCGCCGCGGGGTTCACGATGTCGTTCGCGCCGATCACCATCGCGACGTCCGCGTCCGGGAAGTCCTCGTTCAGTTCATCCATCTCGAAGACGATGTCGTAGGGCACCTTCGCCTCGGCGAGCAGCACGTTCATGTGGCCCGGCATCCGGCCGGCGACCGGGTGGATGCCGAAGCGCACCTTGACGCCGCGCTCGCGCAGCGCCTTCGTGATCTCGTAGACCGTGTGCTGCGCCTGCGCGACCGCCATGCCGTAGCCGGGGACGATGATGACGTCCTTCGACTCCCGGAGGAGTTCCGCGGTCTCCGCCGCGGAGATCGGGTGCACCTCGCCCGCGGGCGCGGCCGCGCCGCCGCCCGCGGCCTTTGGCGCGCCCCCGTCCGAACCGAACCCGCCCGCGATGACGCTCACGAAGTTGCGGTTCATCGCGTTGCACATGATGTACGAGAGGATCGCGCCGGACGAGCCGACCAGCGCGCCCACGACGATCAATAGATCGTTCGACAGCATGAAGCCGGTCGCCGCCGCGGCCCAGCCCGAGTAGCTGTTCAGCATCGACACGACGACCGGCATGTCCGCCCCGCCGATCGCCATCACCATGTGGACGCCGAAGAGGAGCGAGATCACGGTCATCACGACCATGGCGGTCGTCGCGGTGCCCGCGTCGTGCGCGGTGACGAAGCGCCAGCCGAAGTAGATCACCACGACGAGGCCCGCGAGGTTGATCCAGTGGCGGGCCGGCAGCAGGACCGGCTTGCCGCCGATCTTGCCGGAGAGCTTGCCGAACGCGATCAGCGACCCGGAGAAGGTGACCGCGCCGATCAGCACGCCGACGTACATTTCGATCTCGTGGATCGCGTTCTCGGCGGGCGTGAGCGTCGCGGACACGGCCGGATCGACGAAGTTCGCGTAGCCGACCAGCACCGCCGCCAGGCCGACGAGGCTGTGCATCAGCGCGACCAGCTCGGGCATCTGCGTCATCTGGACGACGCGCGCGGCGTACAGGCCGATGAGCGCGCCGACCACCATCGCGCCGGCGATCCAGGGGAGTCCGGCCGCCGACACCTGCGTCCCGAACACCGTCGCCAGCACGGCGATGGTCATGCCGACCATGCCGTAGAGGTTGCCGCGGCGGGAGGTCTCCTGGTTCGACAGGCCGCCCAGGCACAGGATGAACAGGATCGTCGCGCCCAGGTACGCGACGGTGGCGAGGCTCGTGCTCATCGTCGCGCTCCCTAGCGGCGGAACATGCCGAGCATGCGTCGCGTCACCGCGAAGCCGCCGAACATGTTGATGGTGGCGAGGGCGATGGCGACGATCGACAGCCACCGGATCAGTCCGTCGGGACGGGTCACCCCCGCCGGCAGCGCCGACAGGTTCGGGGCGATCTGCACCAGCGCGCCGATCGCGCTGATCGAAGACACGGCGTTGGTGACGCTCATCAGCGGCGTGTGCAGCGCCGGCTTCACGTTCCAGACCACCATGTAGCCGACGAAGCAGCCGAGCACGAACACGGTGAAGTGTCCGAGGAACGAAGGCGGCGCATAGCGGCCGATGAGCAGGAACAGGATCGCGCCGGCGCCGAACAGCACGGCCGCCTTGCCCGGCGACATGGGCTCCGACGCCTCGCCGTGGCCCTTGGGCTTCGCGGAGGCGACCGGCGCCGCGGCCGGCTTCGGCGGTGGGGCGGCGGGGAGCTTCGGCGGCGGCGCCGGCCAGGTGATGGCTCCGTCCCTGACGACCGTCAGTCCGCGGATCGCGTCGTCCTCCATGTTCACGACGACGTTGCCGTCCTTCGCCTTGCACAGCTCCTCGGCGAGCCGCAGCAGGTTGTTGGCGTAGAGCGTGGAGGACTGGCGGGCGAGGCGGCGCGGCAGGTCGGTGTAGCCGATGATGGTGACGCCGTGGCGAACCACCACGGTCCCGGGTTCGGTGAGTGCGCAGTTGCCGCCCTGCTCGGCGGCCAGGTCGACGATGACGCTGCACGGGTGCATGGACCGGACCATCTCGGCGGTGACCA
>DAOMBL010000028.1:11659-15164 GCA_035427325.1 Casimicrobiaceae bacterium | reverse complement strand
AGGGTGGGCGGACGGTGGGGGCGGGGGTGGTGGCGAAGATCATCGAGTGATCGGGGGGGCAGAGGACAGAGGACAGAGGACAGAACGGCAGCGCGATACGAGGCGGCCAGCCGGCGCTTTGAGGCGCCGACGGGGTGCAGCGCAAAGCGGGAACGCATCTGACCTCTGACCTCTGACCTCTGACTCCTGACTCCTGAATAGGCCAGTAGCTCAATTGGCAGAGCGGCGGTCTCCAAAACCGCAGGTTGGGGGTTCGATTCCCTCCTGGCCTGCCACATCGGTTGTCAGTTGTCAGTTGGCAGTTGGCAGTTGACAGAGGGCGGCGGTGGGGCAGCGTTTGATCGGCAAATGCATCGTCGGCACGAAATGGCCGGGAACTGACAACTGTCAACTGACAACTGGCAACTGAATGGACAAGCTGAAGATCGCACTCGCGTTCGGCTGCATCGTTCTGGGCGTGTGGGGCTACTACGCGTTCCCGAACGTGGCGCTCGTGCTCCGCGTGCTGATGGTGTTCGCGGGGCTGGCCGCGGCGGCGGGAGTCGCGTGGCTGTCCGCGCCGGGCAAGGCGTTCTTCGCGTTCGCGCTGGAGTCGAAGCAGGAGGCGGGCCGGGTGGCGTGGCCCTCGCGCAAGGAGACGATGCAGATGACGCTGGTGGTATTCGTCTTCGTCGTCGTCATGGCGCTGTTCCTGTTTTCGGTCGACACGCTGCTGGCGTGGATCGTGAAGCTCGCGACCGGAAGGGGCGCAGGATGAGTGCGAGGAAGTGGTACGTGGTGCACGCCTACTCGGGCTTCGAGAAGAGCGTGCAGCGCACGCTGGCCGACCGGATCAAGCGCTCGGAGATCGCCGACCAGTTCGGACAGATCCTGGTGCCGGTCGAGGAAGTGGTCGAGATGAAGGGCGGCCAGAAGGCGACGTCCGAGCGGAAGTTCTTCCCGGGCTACGTGCTCGTCGAGATGGAGATGACCGACGATTCGTGGCACCTCGTGAAGAGCACGCCCAAGGTGACGGGCTTCGTCGGCGGCACCGCCAACCGGCCCACGCCGATCTCGCAGAAGGAGGTCGATGCGATCCTGCAGCAGGTGCAGGAGGGCGCCGAGAAGCCGCGTCCGAAGGTGCTGTTCGAAGTCGGCGAGGCGGTGCGCGTGAAGGACGGTCCGTTCACCGACTTCCACGGGAACGTCGAGGACGTGAACTACGAGAAGAGCAAGCTCAAGGTGTCGGTGTCGATCTTCGGTCGCTCGACGCCGGTGGAACTCGATTTCAGTCAGGTCGAGAAGGCGTAGAGCCGCGTCCCGCGCGCTCGCGCGCGCTTCGGACGCCCCTCTACGCGACCGCGTTGGAGCGTCGCTCGCGCGACGCTCAACTCGGACGGGCCCTCCGGCGGTACGCGGGGGCATGGAAGGGTCAAAGGCATGGTGCCGATGACGTGAAAGGGGAGGGCCGGAAGCGGCCCGCTCGCACCCACAGGAGCAACTGAGCCATGGCGAAGAAAGTCGTCGGATTCATCAAGCTTCAGGTGCCGGCCGGCAAGGCGAATCCCTCGCCGCCGATCGGTCCCGCGCTCGGCCAGCGCGGCCTCAACATCATGGAATTCTGCAAGGCGTTCAACGCGCAGACGCAGAAGATGGAGGCGGGACTGCCGATCCCGGTCGTGATCACGGCGTACGCGGACAAGAGCTTCACGTTCGTGATGAAGACGCCGCCGGCCACGGTGCTGATCAAGAAGGCGGCGAAGGTCGAAAAGGGCAGCGCGAAGCCGCACGTCGACAAGGTCGGCAAGCTGACCCGCGCGCAGGCCGAGGAGATCGCGAAGACGAAGACGCCGGACCTGACCGCGGCCGACCTCGACGCCGCGGTCCGCACGATCGCCGGCAGCGCCCGCTCGATGGGCATCACGGTCGAAGGGGTGAAGTGATCATGGCCGAACAGAAGACTCCGCGCCTGTCGAAGCGCATGAAGACGGTCCGTGGCAAGGTGGACCGCAGCAAGGCTTACCCGGTCGACGATGCGTTGAAGCTCGTCAAGGAGACCGCCGTCGCCAAGTTCGACGAGTCGGTCGACGTCGCAGTCAACCTCGGCGTCGATGCCAAGAAGTCCGACCAGACCGTCCGCGGCTCGGTCGTCCTGCCCGCCGGCACCGGCAAGAAGGTGCGGGTCGCCGTGTTCGCGCAGGGCGAGAAGGCGAAGCAGGCGACGGACGCCGGTGCCGACGTCGTCGGCTTCGACGATCTCGCCGCGAAGATCAAGGAAGGGTTCATGGACTTCGACGTCGTCATCGCCTCGCCGGACGCGATGAAGGTCGTCGGCCAGCTGGGCCAGATCCTCGGTCCGCGCGGCCTCATGCCGAACCCGAAGGTCGGCACCGTGTCGGCGGACGTGGCTGGGGCGGTGAAGAACGCGAAGGCAGGCCAGGTGCAGTACCGCACCGACAAGGCCGGCATCGTCCAGTGCACGATCGGACGCGCGTCGTTCACGCCCGACCAGTTGAAGTCGAACCTGACCGCGCTGATCGATGCGCTGACCAAGGCGCGGCCGCAGGGCATGAAGGGCATCTACTTCAAGAAGGTCAGCGTCAGCTCGACGATGGGCGCGGGCGTCCGGATCGATCCGGCGAGCCTCAACATCGTGCAGAGCGCGGCGCACTGATCAGGCAACAGGCAACAGGCAACAGGTAACAGGTAACAGGTATCAGTTGAGGGTAAGCGGGGCGCTGTTCGGTCCCGCGAGCCGTCAAAGACCGCTGGGGCGAAAGCTCAAAACGGGAACGAGGAACGGAGCGCGGGGTTGCTGATCCCTGTCCTCTGATCCCTGACCCCTGACCCAGCGCAGATGGTGCCCTCGCAGGACAGGACATTCCTGGACTCGATGGTCACCGAAACACACGTGCGACGCAGCCGTCGGGCAGAGCACGAGAGCCGATGAGGCTCGTACCGGAGGCACGCGGAGGGCATGCGATCGATTCTGATCCCTGTCCTCTGACTCCTGTCTCCTGAAACGGAGGTGAACTTGAGTCTCGATCTGCAACAGAAGGAAGCGGTCGTCGCCGAAGTCGCCGCGCAGGTGGCCAAGGCGCAGGCGATCGTGCTCGCGGAGAACCGCGGCATGCCGGTCTCCGACATGACGCAGCTTCGCGCGAAGGCGCGGGCTTCCGGCGTCTACTTCAGGGTGGTCAAGAACACCCTGGTGCGCCGCGCGGTCGCCGGCACGCCGTTCGAGAAGCTGTCCGACAAGATGGTCGGACCGCTGACCTACGGCATCGGCAGCGACCCGGTCGCCGTGGCGAAGGTGCTGAACGACTTCGCCAAGGGCCACGAGAAGTTCGTCATCACCGCCGGTGCGATGCCGGGCCAGATGATGTCCCCGACGGACGTCTCGGCGCTGGCGGCGCTGCCGTCGCGCGACGAACTGATCGCGAAGCTGATGGGCACGATGCAGGCGCCGGTCGCCAAGCTCGTCCGCACGATGAACGAGGTTCCGGGCAAGTTCGTCCGGACGCTC
>DAOMBL010000028.1:0-11649 GCA_035427325.1 Casimicrobiaceae bacterium | reverse complement strand
ACGCGACGCAGGCGGCCTGACGCGAACCGGTTCCCCTTTTCCTTTCCCATTTCATCCAGGCGGCCACGAGGTCCGCTGTCCAGACTGAAATCCTCGACAAGATCGCTGCGATGACCGTTCTCGAACTCTCGGAACTCATCAAGGCGATGGAAGACAAGTTCGGCGTGTCGGCCGCTGCCGCCGTCGCCGTCGCTGCGCCGGGCGCGGGCGCCGCTCCCGCCGCCGCCGCGGAAGAGAAGACCGAGTTCACCGTCGTCCTCACCGCCGCCGGCGACAACAAGGTCAATGTCATCAAGGCGGTTCGCGAACTGACGAGCCTCGGTCTCAAGGAGGCCAAGGACCTCGTCGACGGTGCGCCGAAGCCGGTCAAGGAAGGTGTCTCGAAGGCCGACGCCGAAGCCGCCAAGAAGAAGCTCGAGGAGGCCGGCGCGAAGGTGGAGGTGAAGTAGAGAAGTCGGAGGGGGTGCGAGACCCTCCGGCCGCACCCCTTGGAAACATCACGACGCTGACAGCCTCGGCGGAGTCGTTGGATCAGAAGGGGTGCGAGGCCTGCCGGCCGCACCCCTTGGAAACATCACGACGCTGACAGCCTGACGTAGAAGCTGAAGTGGAGAAAACCGCGGGCGGAGCCCGTCGGTTTTCTCGGGTACGAAGGACCGGGTGGCGGGGCGGGGGATCGCCCGGCCGACGGGACGGAAGTTGGAGCGAACCGGACGCATCCGAATCGGTTCGCCGCGTCGCTCCCTCGGAGACGAGGGGGCGAAGCCCAGCGGCCTCGAGGCGAGGCCGCTGAGCTTCGTCTTCCGACGCGACTGCGGGAGACGGGTTTGGTCGGGCGCGCCCGCAACGGGTGCGTCGTCCGCCAGCGGCTGGTAGAGGCCAGCCACCAGGCCAGGGGCGCAACGCCCCCGGACAGTCCGAGCGCGGCCCGAAGCGGGTCGCGCGGCAGCGCACCGCATAGACCGACCGCAACCAAGGATCGACACCGGCCATGGCGACCAACCCGACCCACTCCTACACGTTCACCGAGAAGAAGCGCATCCGCAAGAGCTTCGCGAAGCGCGCGAGCGTGCTCCGCGTACCGTTCCTGCTGGAGACCCAGCTCGCATCCTACCGTGCGTTCCTCCAGGAACACGTCGCGGCCGACGCGCGCCGGGACGAGGGCCTGCAGGCGGCCTTCACCTCGATCTTCCCGATCTCGAGTCACTCGGGCAACGCCCGCCTCGAGTTCGTGAGTTTCTCGCTGCTCCCGCCGGCGTTCGACGTCGTCGAGTGCCAGCAGCGCGGCCTCACCTTCTGCTCGGCGCTCCGGGCCAAGGTGCGGCTCGTCCTGCTCGACAAGGACGCGCCGCGCGACGCCGGCAAGGAGGTCGTGAAGGAGGTGAAGGAGCAGGAGGTCTACATGGGCGAGATCCCGCTCATGACCGAGAACGGCTCGTTCATCATCAACGGCACCGAGCGGGTGATCGTCTCGCAGCTGCACCGGTCGCCTGGCGTGTTCTTCGAACACGACCGTGGCAAGACGCACAGCTCCGGGAAGCTCCTGTTCTCCGCGCGCGTGATCCCCTACCGCGGAAGCTGGCTGGACTTCGAGTTCGATCCGAAGGACTTCCTGTTCTTCCGCGTCGACCGCCGCCGCAAGATGCCGGTGACGACGCTGCTCAAGGCGATCGGGCTCGACAACGAGCAGATCCTCGCCACCTTCTTCGCGTTCGACACGTTCCACTTCGGTTCGCGCGGCATCGAGCTCGACTTCGTGCCCGAGCGCCTGCGCGGCGAGGTGGCGCGGTTCGACGTCCTGGGCAAGGACGGCAAGGTCGTCGTGCAGAAGGACAAGCGGATCACCGCGCGCCACGTGCGCGAATTGGCCGAGGGCGGGGTCAAGCGCATCCTGGTGCCGGCCGACTACGTGCTCGGCCGTACCCTCGCGACGAACGTCGTCGACAAGTCGACCGGCGAGGTGCTCGCGCGCGCCAACGACGAGCTGACCGAGGAACTCTTCAAGAAGCTCGCCGACGCGGGCGTCGCCGAGGTGCGGACGATCTACACGAACGACCTCGACCAGGGTCCGTTCATCTCGCAGACGCTCAAGAGCGACGACACGCCCGATCCGTACGCGGCGAAGGTCGCGATCTACCGGATGATGCGGCCCGGCGAACCACCGACCGAGGACGCGGTCGAGACGCTGTTCCACGGCCTGTTCTTCTCCGAGGAACGCTACGATCTCTCGGCGGTCGGCCGGATGAAGTTCAACCGTCGCGTCGGCCGCGACGAACTCGTCGGGCCGGGAACGCTGACCCACGACGACATCATCGCGGTCATCCGGATCCTGGTCGAGCTTCGCAACGGCCGCGGCGAGATCGACGACATCGACCACCTCGGCAATCGCCGCGTGCGGTCCGTCGGCGAACTGGCCGAGAACCAGTTCCGCTCGGGCCTCGTGCGCGTCGAACGCGCGGTGAAGGAGCGCCTCGGCCAGGCGGAGAGCGAGAACCTGCTGCCGCACGACCTGATCAACGCCAAGCCGATCTCGGCCGCGATCAAGGAGTTCTTCGGCAGCTCGCAGCTCTCGCAGTTCATGGACCAGACCAACCCGCTCTCCGAGATCACGCACAAGCGTCGGGTCTCGGCGCTCGGGCCGGGCGGCCTGACGCGCGAACGCGCGGGCTTCGAGGTGCGCGACGTGCACCCGACGCACTACGGGCGCGTGTGCCCGATCGAGACGCCGGAAGGCCCGAACATCGGCCTCATCAATTCGCTCGCGCTCTACGCGCGCACCAACGAGTACGGATTCCTGGAGACGCCGTACCGCAAGGTGGTCGATGCCCGCGTCACCGACGACATCCAGTTCCTGTCCGCGATCGAGGAATCCCAGTACGTGATCGCGCAGGCGAACGCGAAGGTCGACGGGAACGGCCGCCTGGTCGACGAGCTGGTGAGCTGCCGCAACCACAACGAGTTCATGCTCGCGACCGCGGACAAGGTCCAGTACATGGACGTGGCGCCGGCGCAGATCGTCTCCGTGGCGGCCTCGCTGATCCCGTTCCTCGAGCACGACGACGCGAACCGCGCGCTGATGGGCTCGAACATGCAGCGGCAGGCGGTGCCCTGCCTGCGTCCCGAGAAGCCGCTCGTCGGCACGGGCGTCGAGCGCACGGCGGCGGTCGACTCCGGCACGGCGGTCATGGCCCGGCGGGGCGGCAAGGTCGACTACGTCGACGCGAGCCGGATCGTGGTCCGGGTCAACGATTCGGAGACGGCTGCGGGCGACGTCGGCGTCGACATCTACAACCTGGTCAAGTACAAGCGCAGCAACCAGAACACCAACATCAACCAGCGCCCGCTGGTGAAGGTCGGCGACCAGATCGCGCGGCACGACGTCATCGCCGACGGCGCTTCGACCGACCTGGGCGAGCTCGCGCTCGGGCAGAACATGCTCGTCGCGTTCATGCCCTGGAACGGCTACAACTACGAGGACTCGATCCTGATCAGCGAGCGCGTCGTCGGCGACGACCGCTACACCTCGATCCACATCGAGGAGCTGTCGATCGTGGCCCGGGACACCAAGCTGGGGCCCGAGGAGATCACGCGCGACATCAGCTCGCTGGGCGAGTCGCAGCTCGGGCGCCTCGACGACGCGGGCATCGTCTACATCGGCGCCGAGGTCGAGGCGGGCGACGTGCTGGTCGGCAAGGTCACGCCCAAGGGCGAGACCCAGCTGACGCCGGAGGAGAAGCTGCTCCGCGCGATCTTCGGCGAGAAGGCCTCGGACGTGAAGGACACGTCGCTGCGCGTGCCGTCGGGCATCAGCGGCACGGTCATCGACGTGCAGGTGTTCACGCGCGAAGGCATCGAGCGCGACAAGCGCGCCCAGCAGATCATCGACGACGAGCTCAAGGGCTACCGCAAGGACCTGAACGACCAGCTCCGCATCGTCGAGAACGACCAATACGCCCGCATCGAGAAGATGCTCGTCGGCAAGACGGTGAACGGCGGCCCGAAGCGCATCGCCAAGGGCACGAAGATCACGAAGGACTACCTCGAGGGCGTCGCGCGGCACGACTGGTTCGAGATCCGCCTCGCGGGCGAGGAGTCGGCGCAGCAGCTCGAGGCGATGAAGGACTCGCTCGCGAAGCTTCGCGAGCAGTTCGACGCGATGTTCGAGCTGAAGAAGAAGAAGCTCACGCAGGGCGACGAGCTGCCGCCGGGCGTCCAGAAGATGGTGAAGGTCTACGTCGCGGTGAAGCGTCGCCTGCAGCCGGGCGACAAGATGGCCGGCCGCCACGGCAACAAGGGCGTGGTCTCGAAGATCGTGCCGGTCGAGGACATGCCGTACATGGCCGACGGCATGCCCGTCGACATCGTGCTGAACCCGCTCGGCGTGCCGTCGCGGATGAACGTGGGCCAGATCCTGGAGGTGCACCTGGGCTGGGCGGCGAAAGGCCTCGGCCGCAGGGTCGACGAGGTGCTGAAGGCCCAGGCGAAGGTGGCCGAGGTCCGCAAGCTGCTCGAGACGATCTACAACTCGGCAGGACGCCACGAGGCGCTCGACGCGCTCGACGACGCCGAAACGATGCGGCCCGCGTCGAACCTGCGCGGCGGGGTGCCGTTCGCGACGCCGGTGTTCGACGGCGCGACCGAGGAGGAGATCAAGGGCATGCTCGAACTGGCGGGCCTGCCGCCGTCGGGCCAGATCACGCTCTACGACGGGCGCACCGGAGAGGCGTTCGACCGCCAGGTGACCGTGGGCTACATGCACATGCTGAAGCTCCATCACCTCGTCGACGACAAGATGCACGCGCGTTCGACCGGCCCGTACAGCCTCGTCACGCAGCAGCCGCTCGGCGGCAAGGCGCAGTTCGGCGGCCAGCGCTTCGGCGAGATGGAAGTCTGGGCGCTCGAGGCCTACGGCGCGGCGTACACGCTGCAGGAGATGCTGACGGTGAAGTCCGACGACGTGAACGGCCGCACCAAGGTGTACGAGAACATCGTGAAGGGCGAGCACAGGATCGAGGCCGGCATGCCGGAGTCGTTCAACGTGCTGGTGAAGGAGATTCGATCGCTCGCCATCGACGTGGACATGCAGCGCGACTGATCCGGCGCGCGCGAATCCACGAAGCGAACGCAGGTAACGGCAACACCCAACGCACGCGGCCACCGGAGGTGGCGGGCGGCGGAAATCGGAGCCATCCATGAAAGCACTGCTCGATTTGTTCAAGCAGGTCACGCAGGAAGAGGAATTCGACGCGATCAAGATCGGGCTCGCCTCGCCCGAGAAGATCCGCTCCTGGTCGTACGGCGAGGTCAAGAAGCCGGAGACGATCAACTACCGGACGTTCAAGCCGGAGCGCGACGGGCTCTTCTGCGCGAAGATCTTCGGTCCGGTCAAGGACTACGAGTGCCTGTGCGGCAAGTACAAGCGCCTGAAGCACCGCGGCGTGATCTGCGAGAAGTGCGGCGTCGAGGTGACGCTCGCCAAGGTGCGCCGCGAGCGCATGGGCCACATCGAGCTCGCGTCGCCGGTCGCGCACATCTGGTTCCTGAAGAGCCTGCCGTCCCGGATGGGGATGGTGCTCGACATGACGCTGCGCGACATCGAGCGGGTGCTGTACTTCGAGGCGTTCGTCGTGACCGACCCGGGGCTCACGCCGCTCAATCGCGGCCAGCTCCTGACCGAGGACGACTACCTCGCGAAGCTCGAGCAGCACGGCGACGACTTCCAGGCGACGATGGGCGCCGAGGGCATCCGTGAGCTGCTGAAGGGCCTCGACGTCAACCACGAGGTCGACAGGCTGCGCAAGGAACTCGAAGGCACGACCTCCGACACCAAGATCAAGAAGATCGCGAAGCGCCTGAAGGTCCTCGAGGCGTTCCACAAGTCGGGGATCAAGCCCGAGTGGATGATCCTCGAGGTGCTGCCGGTGCTGCCGCCGGAGCTGCGTCCGCTGGTGCCGCTCGACGGCGGCCGGTTCGCGACCTCGGACCTGAACGACCTCTACCGGCGGGTGATCAACCGGAACAACCGCCTGAAGCGGCTGCTCGAGCTCAAGGCGCCGGACATCATCGTCCGCAACGAGAAGCGGATGCTGCAGGAGGCGGTGGATTCCCTGCTCGACAACGGCCGCCGCGGCAAGGCGATGACGGGTGCCAACAAGCGCCCGCTGAAGTCGCTCGCCGACATGATCAAGGGCAAGGGCGGCCGCTTCCGCCAGAACCTGCTCGGCAAGCGCGTCGACTACTCGGGGCGTTCGGTCATCGTCGTCGGCCCGCAGCTCAAGCTCCACCAGTGCGGCCTGCCGAAGCTGATGGCGCTCGAACTCTTCAAGCCGTTCATCTTCAACAAGCTCGAGACGATGGGCCTCGCGACCACGATCAAGGCCGCGAAGAAGATGGTCGAGAGCCAGGAACCGGTGGTCTGGGACATCCTCGAGGACGTGATCCGCGAGCACCCGGTGCTGCTGAACCGCGCGCCGACGCTGCACCGCCTCGGCATCCAGGCCTTCGAGCCGGTGCTGATCGAGGGCAAGGCGATCCAACTCCACCCGCTCGTCTGCACCGCGTTCAACGCGGACTTCGACGGCGACCAGATGGCGGTGCACGTGCCGCTGTCGCTCGAGGCCCAGATGGAGGCGCGCACGCTGATGCTCGCCTCGAACAACGTGCTGCTGCCGTCGAACGGCGAGCCCTGCATCGTGCCCTCGCAGGACATCGTGCTCGGGCTGTACTACGCCACGCGCGAGCGCATCGGCGCCGCGGGCGAGGGCATGCTGTTCTCGGACGTGGCCGAAGTCGCGCGCGCCTACGAGTCGCGCCAGGCGGAGCTGCACGCGAAGATCACGGTGCGCATCCGCGAGGTCGGCAGGCGCGTCGACGAGAGCGGAGCGCGTGTCGTGACCACGAAGCGCTACGAGACGACCGTCGGCCGCGCGCTGCTCTCCGAGATCCTGCCGCCGGGGCTCGCCTTCGAGAACATCAACAAGCCGCTCAAGAAGAAGGAGATCAGCCGGCTCATCAACGCGAGCTTCCGCCGCTGCGGCCTGCGCGAGACGGTGATCTTCGCGGACAAGCTGATGCAGGCGGGCTACGGGCTGGCGACGCGCGGCGGCATCTCGTTCGCCGCGGACGACATGCTCGTGCCGGCGCAGAAGCACAAGATCATCGAGGAGGCCGAACGCGAGGTGAAGGAGATCGAGGCCCAGTACACCTCGGGCCTCGTCACCCAGGGCGAGCGCTACAACAAGGTGGTCGACATCTGGGGCCGCGCCGGCGACGACATCGCGAAGGCGATGATGAACCAGCTGGGCGAGATGGAGGTGACCGACCGGGAGGGCAAGAAGGCCCGCCAGGCGTCGTTCAACTCGATCTTCATGATGGCCGATTCCGGCGCCCGCGGTTCCGCGGCCCAGATCCGCCAGCTCGCGGGCATGCGCGGCCTCATGGCGAAGCCGGACGGCTCGATCATCGAGACGCCGATCACGGCGAACTTCCGCGAGGGCCTCAACGTGCTGCAGTACTTCATCAGCACGCACGGCGCGCGCAAGGGTCTCGCGGACACCGCGCTCAAGACCGCCAACTCGGGCTATCTCACGCGCCGGCTCGTCGACGTGACGCAGGACCTCGTCGTCACCGAAGAGGACTGCGGTACCGGCAACGGCGGCGTGATGAAGGCGCTCGTCGAGGGCGGCGCGGTGAGCCAGCCGCTGCGCGAGCGCATCCTGGGCCGCGCGGCCGCGGCGGACGTCGTCAACCCGGAGACGCAGGAAACGCTGTTCGAGAAGGGCACGCTCCTCGGCGAGGACGAAGTGGATCGCATCGAGACGCTCGGCATCGACGAGGTCAAGGTGCGCACGCCGCTCACCTGCGACACCCGTCACGGCCTGTGCGCGACCTGTTACGGGCGCGACCTCGGGCGCGGACATCTCGTCAACGTCGGCGAGGCGGTCGGCGTCATCGCCGCGCAGTCGATCGGCGAGCCGGGCACCCAGCTCACGATGCGGACCTTCCATATCGGGGGCGCGGCGTCGCGTACGGCGGCGGCCTCGCAGATCGAGTCGAAGTCGGCCGGCACGGTCCGCTTCTCGGCGCTGATGCGCTACGTGACCAACGCGAAGGGCGAGCTGATCGTGATCGCGCGCTCGGGCGAGGTGATGATCCACGACGACAACGGGCGCGAGCGGGAGCGCCACAAGCTGCCGTACGGCGCGACGCTGCAGGTCAAGGACGGCGACGTCGTGAAGGCGGGCAAGGTGCTGGCGCTGTGGGACGCCACGGCGCGTCCGATCGTGACCGAGTACGCGGGCCGCGTGAAGTTCGAGAACGTCGAGGAGGGCGTGACCGTCGCCAAGCAGGTCGACGACGTGACCGGCCTCTCGACGCTGGTCGTCATCGACCCGAAGCGCCGCGCGACCGGCTCGGCGCGGGGCGTGCGTCCGCAGGTCAAGCTGCTCGACGACTCGGGCAGCGAGATCATGCTGGCGGGCAGCGACCACCCGGTCAACATCACCTTCCAGCTGGGCTCGATCATCACGGTGAAGGACGGCCAGCAGGTGGCGGTCGGCGAGGTGCTCGCGCGGATCCCGCAGGAGACCTCGAAGACCCGCGACATCACCGGGGGCCTGCCGCGCGTGGCGGAACTCTTCGAAGCGCGCTCGCCGAAGGACGCGGGCATGCTCGCGGAGGTCACCGGCACCGTGTCGTTCGGCAAGGACACGAAGGGCAAGCAGCGCCTGGTCATCACCGACCTCGACGGTCAGGCGCACGAGTTCCTGATCCCGAAGGACAAGCACGTCACCGTGCACGACGGGCAGGTGGTGAACAAGGGCGAGATGATCGTCGACGGCCCCGCGGACCCGCACGACATCCTGCGGCTCCTCGGTGTCGAGCAGCTCGCGCGCTACGTGACCGACGAGGTGCAGGACGTCTACCGGCTGCAGGGCGTCAAGATCAACGACAAGCACATCGAGGTGATCGTGCGGCAGATGCTACGCCGCGTGCAGGTCGTCGACGCCGGCGACACGAAGTTCATCCCCGGCGAGCAGGTGGAACGCTCGGAACTCCTGGACGAGAACGATCGCGTCAACGGCGAGAACGGCCGGCCCGCGACCTTCGAGTACATGTTGCTCGGCATCACCAAGGCGTCGCTGTCGACCGATTCGTTCATCTCGGCGGCGTCGTTCCAGGAGACGACGCGGGTGCTCACCGAGGCGGCGATCATGGGCAAGCGCGACGATCTCCGCGGGCTCAAGGAGAACGTGATCGTCGGACGCCTGATCCCGGCGGGCACGGGACTCGCGCACCACAACGCGCGGAAGCGCCAGAAGTCGCTCGGCCCGGAGGCCGCGCTGATGGAAGCCGCGGCGGAAGCGGAGGCGCAGCAGGCCGCTGCTGCTGCGGCGGAGGCCTCGGCGAACGCGGCCTGACGCGCGTCCAGGGTGTCGATCGAGGGGCCGGCGGGCAACCGCCGGCCCTTCGTTCTGGCGCGTCGCGCTGCGCGCCGGGAGGATTGACTCCGGGTCGCAGCCGACTATCCTTCGCGGACCGGCAACGACGGAACGACGGAGGACACGATGAACTGGTACCTGATGGCGCTGCGGAAGTACGCGGACTTCGGCGGGCGGTCGCGGCGCAGCGAGTACTGGTATTTCGTGCTGTTCGTCGTGCTGATCGAGATCGTGCTGATGGGCGTCGAGCGGGTGCTCGGCCTCGGATCCGGCAGCCACGGCTATGGCGCGCTCTCCGGGCTCTTCGCGCTCGCGATGTTCATCCCGCATCTCGCGGTCGGCGCGCGGCGCCTGCACGACACCGGCCGCAGCGGGTGGTGGCTGCTGATCGGCTTCGTGCCGATCATCGGCTTCATCGTGCTGATCGTCTTTTTCGTGCAGGACGGAACACCGGGCAGCAACGCCTTCGGACCGAATCCGAAGGAATCGCCGGCATCCGCCTGACGGCGCTCAGTTCGCGTCGGCGTCGCTCGCGGCCTCGACGTCCGGCCGGGCGTCGGCCCAGCCTTCGCGCACCAGCGCGGCGAGCGCGGCGAGCGCGGGATCGTCCGTGCGCTGGCGCGGCAGGATGAACTGGAGCGTCGTCTCGAGACGGGCACCGTCCCACACGACCACTCCGCCCTCGCGAGCCGCGGCGTCGGCGAGATCCCGCCGCATGAGCCCGGCACCCAATCCGGACACGACGAGCGACCGCACGACCGACTCGTTGTCCGCCTCGACGATCGCCTCCGGCACGCCGCCGCGTTCGGCGAACAGCGATTGCGCGAGCGCGTGGTGCGAACTGACCGCGGGCGTCATGACCCAGGGCAGGGCCGCGACGCTCGCCCAGTCGCCGCGCAGCCGGCCTGTCCAGGGCGCGGGGACGGCCACGACGTAGGTCACCGGGCGCAGGGCGATCGATGCGACCGACGGATGGCGGAGCGCCCCGTAGTAGAAGCTCGCGTCCAGTTCGCCGTCGAGCACCTTGCGAAACGCCTCGCCGGTCACCTCGTGGCGAAGTTCCAGGTGGAGGAGCGGGTGGCGGTCGACCGCCCGCGCGAGGAGGTCGCCGAGCCGCAGGAATTCCGGGTCGGCGATCGTGCCGATGCGCAGGTGGCCGGCGACCTCGCCGAGCAACGACGACGCCTGGCTCTTGAGTTCGGTCGCCGCGCCGATCACTCGGGTCGCCAGCGGCAGCAGCCTGGCGCCGGCGGGCGTGAGCGACATGCCGGAGGGGCTTCGCTCGAAGAGCGGCAGGCCGAGGTCGTCCTCGAGCGCCCGGATCTGCGCCGAGACGGCGGGTTGGCTCACGTGCAGGCGCTCGGCCGCCCGGGTCAGGTGCCCGAGTTCGGCCACGGCGGCGAAGGTCCTGAGCTGGTAGAGCTCCATGTGGTTCGATTCGCGAGAAGTTCCCATGATGGATGCTGCGGCGCAGCATTGCAAGTGCCGGCAATCGCCATGGCTTATCTCAATGATCCAAAATGATTATTTGAATTCGCCCTCGACCGGGACCATCATCCGTGGGTGCGCCGCGGCACAACCGGGGCGCGGGTACGCCGGCCCATCCGGCCGAAAGGAACGCCATGAAGCACTCACTCGCCTCGTCCGCGGGACCGGTCGCCGCGCTCTTCGACCTCCTGGCCGCAGGGTTGCTGCCGGTCTCGGTCGCGAAGCCGACCGGTCCGGCCGGAACTCCCCGCGCGGGACTCCTCGACCGCCTCGAGACGGCGCATTGGCGCTGGCGCCAGCGTCAGGTCGAACGCTACCTCGCGGCGTCCATCGACGTCGCCGACGTCGAGCGGCGGTTGCGGCACCTCGAGCGCCGCTCGTTCTTCGCCTGAACGGCCCCTAACGGCGGTCCCGCCTCGGGCGCGAGGATCCGGTGCGCGCCGGCGCGCATGGATATTGACGCGGCGCGCAAAACATCCCTATAATCACGGTCTTTTCGCCCTCCGGCGGCCGCAAGCCCGGCCGGAAGGCGGCGTACCCGGCGCGCCGGGGTCCCGCGGGAGGTTCCGCGGGGGACCCCGACTGCGCCGCGGCGCGACGAGGTGGCCTGAGCGGCAGCGGCACGCGCGCTCGGGCCACTTTGATTTGCTGCATGCACGATGAGCCCTGCTCCGTCGCAGCGCGGGACGGACGCACACTCAGGACAACTGGCGGAAGACCT
>DAOMBL010000027.1:10088-15295 GCA_035427325.1 Casimicrobiaceae bacterium | reverse complement strand
CAGGAAATGGGGGGTCAGAGCCGAAACTCGCGGCAGAGTGCGCAGTTGGGCGTGACGCCGGGTAGCGAGTTTCGGCTCTGACCCCCAATTCCGCACCGGGTAGCGAGTTTCGGCTCTGACCCCCAATTCCGCTGACCCCCAATTCCGCAATTCCGCCAATTCCGGCTCTGACCCCTAATTCAGCGCGCGCTCGAGCGCGGCCTCGAGTCGCGTGAGCCCCTCGAGGATCTCGTCGAGCGAGATCACGAGCGATGGTGCGATCCGCACGACGTCGGGGCCGGCCATCAGCACGAGGAGGCCGGCGTCGCCGGCGGCCTGCATCACCGCGAACGCCTTGCCGCGCCAGGGTTCGGCGAGTTCGCAGCCGATCCAGACGCCTTCGCCGCGCAGGTCGGCGAACACCGGCCGCCGCGCGTTGATCGCCTTCAGGCCCTCGATGAACAGCGCGTGGCGCGCCCGAACGCCGTCGAGGACTTCGGTCGTGTTGACGATGTCGAACACGGCCCCGGCGACCGCGCAGGCGAGCGGGTTGCCACCGTAGGTCGTGCCGTGCACGCCGACGGCGAACGCGCTCGCGACCTCGTCGGTCGTCAGCATGGCGCCCACGGGGAACCCGCCGCCCAGCCCCTTCGCGGAGGTCAGGATGTCGGGCACGACGCCTTTCTGCATGTACGAGTAGAGCGCGCCGGTGCGCCCCATGCCGCTCTGGATCTCGTCGAGGATCAGCAGCGCGTGGTGCTCGGTGCACAGGCGGCGTGCCGCCCGCAGGAACTCCGGCGTGCCCGGCGTCATGCCGCCTTCGCCCTGCATCGGCTCGAGGATGACCGCGCAGACCTCGTCGCCGCCGTCTCGGAAGGCCGCTTCGAGCGCGGCGACATCGTTGTACGGCACGTGGCTGATCCCCGCGGGGTTCGGCCCGAAGCCCTGCGAGTACTTCGCCTGCCCCCCGGCGGTGACGGTGAAGAGCGTGCGCCCGTGGAACGCGTTGACGGTCGAGACGACGCGGACCTTGTGCGGGCCGTGCCGGTCGTGCGCGTAGCGCCGCGCGAGCTTGAGCGCCGCCTCGTTCGCTTCGGCGCCCGAGTTGCAGAAGAACACGCGGTCGGCGAACGTCGCGTCGACGAGCCGCTGCGCGAGGCGCAACGCGGGCTCGTTGGTGAACCAGTTCGACACGTGCCAGAGCGTGCGCGCCTGCTGCTCGAGCGCCCGCACGATCGCCGGGTGGCAGTGACCGAGCGACGTGACCGCCACGCCGCTCGCGAAGTCGATGTACATCCGCCCCTGCTGGTCCCAGACGCGCGAGCCTTCGCCACGGACCGGGACGAACGACGCCGGCGCGTAGCAGGGGACCATCAGGCGGTCGAAGTCCTCGCGGGTCACCGGCATCGACGCGCGCGGCGACGCGGGCGCCACCTCGCGCGGGCCATTGGCGAGCACCGCCCGGGCGGTGGCGGGATCGATCGGAGAGTTCATGCGCGAACCTTAGCAGGGATGGCGCGATTGCGGGCGGGGGCGTCGCGCCAACCGTGAGGCATCGGTCAGCCTGCGTCCGGCGCAGCCAGGGGTGGCGATTGCGCCTCCGGGATGCCCCCGGCGCGTGCGCGGCGCCCGGAGCCTCGCCGGTCAGAGTGCCGCGACCACCACGATCTCGACCTTGTACTCGGGCCGCGCGAGGGTCGCCTCGACCGTGGCCCGCGCGGGCGTGTGGCCCTCGGGCACCCAGGCTTCCCACACTGCGTTCATCGCCGCGAAGTCGGAGATCGATTTCAGGTAGACGGTCGCGGACAGGATCTTCGTCTTGTCGCTGCCGGCCTCGGCGAGCAGGCGGTCGATCGTCGCGAGGACCTGGCGGGTCTGGGTCGCGAGATCGGCCGAGAGATCCTCGGCGCATTGTCCGGCGAGGTAGACCGTGTTGCCGTGGACGACGATCTGCGACATCCGCTTGCCGACGTGGTGACGCTTGATGGACATGGTGCCTTCCCGTGGTTGCGGCCGGAGCCGCGCGAAGGCAGGATTCTATGCGATCCGCCCGACCCGAGACCCTCGACCATGTCCGCCCGCCTCGCCCTGACGCTCGGGGCGATACTCGCGTTCGCCGCCGTCGCGCTCGGCGCGTTCGGCGCACATGCCCTCAAGCACCGCCTCGCGCCGGACATGGCCGCCGTGTGGCAGACGGCGGTCCAGTACCACGGCTGGCACGCGCTCGCGCTCGTCGCGGCCGGGCTCCTGCTGGCCCATCGGCCGGACGCGTCGGCGACCGGGATCGCCGGATGGTTGTTCCTGGCCGGCGTCCTGTTGTTCTCCGGGAGCCTCTACGCGCTCGCGCTGAGCGGTACGCGCGCACTCGGCATGGTCACGCCGTTGGGCGGGCTCGCGTTCCTCGCCGGATGGGTCGCGTTCGCGTGGGGTGCGTGGACCGGCTTCCGGACGTAGCGTCCCGAATCGGGAACCCGCTCGCACGCTTGCGGCGCAATCGGTCGCCGTGCGGCGTCGGCGGGCCTCAACGCAGGGGATGCGTCGTCGGTCTCCCGCCTGGCGCGTCGGCCGACGTCATCCGTTGCGGATCGCTCCGGAACACCTGACCCGGACCGCCAGAGTCCCGCCCGGCGATCCCGGCAAGCGTCAGTCGACCTTCGCGCCGCTCGCCTTCACGATGCGCGCGTACTTCTCGCGCTCCTTCGCGATGAACGCGGCGAACTCCGCGGGCGTCGTCGGCGCGGGCTCCGCGCCCTGCGCGAGCATCTTCTCGCGGACGTCCGGCGAGTTCAGCGCCTTCACGACCGCCGCGTTCCACTTCGCGATCACCTCCGGCGGCGTGCCGGCCGGCGCGAGGAGGCCGAACCAGGTCGAGATGTCGAAGCCCGGCATCCCGGCCTCCGCCATCGTCGGCAGGTCGGGCGCGAGCTTGCTGCGCTGGGCCGTCGTCACCGCGATCGGCCGCACCGTGCCTCCCTTGACCTGCGCCATCGCGTTGGCGAGATTGTCGAACATGAACTGCGTGTCGCCCGCGAGCAGCGCCTGCAGCGCCGGCGCGCCGCCCTTGTAGGGGATGTGCATCACGTCGGTGCCGCTCTCGATCTTGAAGAGTTCGCCGGCGAGGTGCCCGGCGCTGCCGTTGCTGCCCGAGCCGAAGTTGGTCTTGCCCGGATTCGCCTTCGCCCAGGCGATCAGGTCCGCGAGCGTGCGGATCGACGACTTCGAACTCACGATCAGCACGTTCGGCGTGATCGCGACGTTGCTGATCGGCGCGAAGTCCTTCGCCGCGTCGTAGGGCATCGTCCTGTACAGGTTGGGGTTCACGGCGTGCGTGGAGAGCGCGCCCATCACGACCGTGTAGCCGTCCGGCGGCGACTTGGCGACCGCGTCGGCCCCGATGTTGCCGCCCGCGCCCGGCTTGTTCTCGACGACGACCTGCTGTCCCCACTCCTCGGACAGCTTCTGGGCGAGGAGGCGGCCGACGTTGTCGAGCGACCCGCCCGGCGGGAACGGGACGACGAGCTTGACCGGCTTCGAGGGGAACGACTGGGCGAACGCTCCCGGGACGACCCCCGGTACGGCGAGGGCGGCGGCGAGGAAGGCGAGGGCGAACCCGCGGAGGGCGGGCGGGGAACGTCTGCTCATCTTGTGGGTCCCAAGGCGGTCGGCGGGCGGTCGATTCTAGCAAGCCGGGCGGGGCGGCGTGACGCGGTTTGCCGGGGGTCCGGCCCGAGTCCATAATGATCGTTTTGCCTGCCCGGGGCATTCCCGGCGGCCAGCACCCAAGGTCATGAACAAGCCCGTCACGGTCGCGGTCATCGTCATCCTCGTCGTCGCGGCCGCGGGCAGCGGCTACTGGATGGGCCAAAGCAAGATCGCGGCGCCGCCGGGCGCGGCAGGTCCGCAGGGTGGGGCGGGTGGCGGTCCGGGCGCGGGTCCGGGCGGCGGGCCGGGAGCCCAGAACGCGGGAGCGGTGACGGTGGAAGCGGCGAAGGTCGCCCTGGCGTCGCTGCCGCAGACGATCACCGCCGTCGGGAGTCTTCGCTCCGACGAGTCGATCACCGTCCGTCCCGAGGCGGCCGGCCGGATCAGCGAGATCGGTTTTCGGGAAGGCCAGCGCGTCGCGAAGGGCGAGTTGCTGCTGCGCCTCGAACCGGCGGTGAACGACGCCGAGGTGCTGCAGGCGCGGGCGAACCTGACGCTGGCGAAGACCAAGTACGACCGCGCGGTCGACCTCGCGAAGAGCAACTTCATCTCGGGCCAGGCGCGCGACGAGGCGGAGAACAACCTCAAGGTCGCGCAGGCCGCGCTCGCGCTCGCCGAGGCGAAGCGCGCGAAGATGGAGATCCGCGCCCCGTTCTCCGGCGTCGTCGGCCTGCGATCGGTGTCGATCGGCGACTACGTGAAGGAAGGCGCGGACATCGTCAACCTCGAGTCGATCGACCCGCTCAAGGTCGACTTCCGGGTGCCCGAGGTGTTCCTCAAGCAGGTGCGCGGCGGACAGCCGCTCGAGATCACGCTCGACGCGCTGCCCGGGCGCACGTTCGCCGGCCGCGTGCTGGCGATCAACCCGCTGGTCGACGCCGCCGGGCGGTCGATCGTGATCCGCGCGCAGGTGGCGAATCCCGACACGACGCTCCGGCCAGGCATGTTCGCGCGCGTGCGGCTCATCACCAGCGAGCGGCAGGACGCGATCGTCGTTCCCGAGCAGGCGCTCGTGCCGTTCGGCAGCGACCAGTTCGTGTTCAAGGTCGTCGACGGCAAGGCGCAGCGCGTGCGTGTCGACATCGGCCAGCGCGGCGACGGCCGCGTCGAGATCCGGCAGGGACTCGCGCCCGACGACACGGTCATCGTCGCAGGCCAGCTCAAGCTGCGCGACGGCGTCGGGGTGGTCTTCGGGCCGCCCGCCGGTCCGGCGCAGGCCGGCGGGGCCGTGGGCGCGGCCCCGGGCACCGCGTCGGTGCCGCCGTCGAAGGCCGGAGCGCAATCCGACATCAAGGGATAGACGGGCGATGCAGCTGCCCGAGATCTGCATCCGGCGGCCGGTGTTCGCGACGGTGCTGTCGCTCGTCGTCCTGCTCATCGGCCTGATCTCGTACACGCGCCTCGCGGTCCGCGAGTACCCGCGCATCGACGAGCCGGTCGTCTCGGTCAACACGACCTACCGCGGCGCCTCCGCCGAGGTCGTGGAATCCCAGGTCCCGAAGGTGCTCGAGGATTCGCTCTCGGGG
>DAOMBL010000027.1:0-10078 GCA_035427325.1 Casimicrobiaceae bacterium | reverse complement strand
GCGCAGCCAGATCAACGTCCGCTTCACGCTGAAGCGCGACCCCGACAGCGCGGCGGCCGACGTCCGCGACAAGGTGGCGCGCGTGCGGGCCAGGCTCCCCGACACCATCGACGAGCCGGTCGTCGCGAAGGTCGAGTCCGACGCGTTCCCGGTCATCTACATCGCCGTCGAAACCGGGAGCCTCTCCCCGCTCGAGGCCTCCGACTACATCAAGCGCTACGTGCAGCCGCGCCTCTCGGTGCTGCCCGGCGCGGCGGACGTCCGCGTTTTCGGCGAGCGCCAGGTGTCGATGCGCATCAACCTCGACCGCTTCCGGCTCGCCGGGTACCGGTTGACCGTGCAGGACGTCGAGGACGCGATCCGCCGGCAGAACGCCGAGATCCCGGCCGGCCGCATCGAATCGCGGACGCGCGAGTTCACGGTCGTCGCCGAGACCGACCTGCAGACCCCCGAGCAGTTCGGCGCGATCATCGTCGCGAACGTCGGCGGCTACCCGGTCCGCATCCGCGACGTCGGCAGCGTGGCGATCGGCGCGATCGACGAGCGCACGATCTCGCGCTACAACGGCAAGCCGTCGTTCAACATCGGCGTGATCAAGCAGGCGGTGGCGAACCCGCTCGAGCTGTCGTCGGCGGTCCGCGCCGAGGTCGTGCGGATCAACGAAGGGCTGCCGTCGGGCATGAAGCTTATCGTCGCCTACGACACCTCGGTGTTCATCGACCGGTCGATCGGCTCGGTGTTCCAGGCGATCGTCGAGGCGATCGTCCTGGTCGTGCTGGTGATCTTCGTCTTCCTGCGGAGTTTCCGCGCGACGGTGATCCCGATCGTCACGATCCCGGTGTCGCTGATCGGCGCGTTCGGCCTCATGTACCTGTTCGGATTCACGATCAACACGCTGACGCTCCTCGCGATGGTGCTCGCGATCGGGCTCGTCGTCGACGACGCGATCGTGATGCTGGAGAACATCCACCGGCACATCGAGGAGGGCGTTCCGCGGCGGGAGGCGGCGATCCAGGGCGCGCGGGAGATCGCGTTCGCGGTGCTGGCGATGACGCTCACGCTCGCGTCGGTGTTCGCGCCCCTCGCCTTCGCCACCGGGCGGACCGGACGCCTGTTCATCGAGTTCGCGCTCACGCTCGCCGGCGCCGTGGTGGTGTCCGGGTTCGTCGCGCTGACGCTCACGCCGATGATGTGCTCGGTGCTGCTGAAGCACCAGTCGAGGCACTCGCGGATCTACAACCTGATCGAATCGGGGCTCGTCGCGCTCACGTCCGGCTACCGGCGCGCGCTCGAGGCCACGCTGCGCCATCGCTGGGCGATCGTCGCGGTCTGGGCGGGCGTGGCGGTGCTGGGGGCTGCGCTCTTCATGGCGCTCAAGTCGGAACTCGCGCCCTCGGAGGATCGCGGAGTCGTCTTTGGAATCGTCACCGCGCCGCAGGGCTCGACGCCGCAGTACACGAGCGACGTCCTGCGGCCGATCGAGTCGTTCTACGCGACCGTCCCGGAGGCGGGCGCCTACACGGCGTTCTCCGGCTTTCCCACGGTGGTCGACGGCAACGCGATCCTGCGCCTCAAGCCCTGGGAGGAGCGCACCCGGCGCCAGCAGCAGATCGCCGACGAGCTGCGCCCGAAGCTCGCGAGCATCCCCGGGGCGATCGCGTTCCCGGTCAATCCCCCGTCGCTCGGCCAGTCGTTCCGTTCGCAGCCGGTCGACTACGTGATCATGGCGCAGGTGCCCTACGCCGAACTGCAGCGGATGGTCGAGCGCGTGATCGACGAGGCGCGCAAGTCCCCTGCGCTGCAGAACCTCCAGACCGACCTCAGGCTGAACACGCCGGAGGTGCGGGTCACGATCAACCGCGACAAGCTCTCCGACGTGGCGGTCAACGTCGACACCGTCGGCAGGACGCTCGAGACCATGCTGGGCGGCCGCCAGGTCACGAGGTTCAAGCGCGACGGCGAGCAGTACGACGTGATCGTCCAGCTCGCGCCCTTCGACCGCACGCGGCCGGCGGACATCAGCGAGACCTGGGTGCGCGGCCGCAACAACGAGATGGTGCAGCTGTCGAACCTGGTCGACGTCCGGGAGGGCGTGGCGCCGCAGTCGCTCAACCACTTCAACCGCCTGCGGGCGGTCAAGGTCACCGCGACGCTCGCGCCGGGCTACACGGTCGACGACGGCCTGAAGGCGATGGACGCCGCCGCGAAGGCCGCGCTGCCCCCGACCGCGCAGACCGACCTCGACGGCCAGTCGCGCGAGTTCCGCAAGTCCGGCGGGGAGATCTATTTCACCTTCGTGCTGGCGCTGCTGTTCATCTACCTCGTGCTGTCCGCGCAGTTCGAGAGCTTCGTCCACCCGTTCGTCATCATGCTGTCGGTGCCGCTGTCGATGACCGGTGCGCTGCTCACGCTGTGGCTCGCCGGCGGCACGCTCAACATCTACAGCCAGGTGGGGCTCGTGACGCTCGTGGGCCTCATCACCAAGCACGGGATCCTGATCGTCGAGTTCTCCAATCAGCTTCGTGCGAAGGGCGAGGAGCTCTTCGCGGCCGTGGTCGACGCCTCGACGCTGCGGCTGCGTCCGATCCTGATGACGACCGGCGCGATGGTGCTGGGCGCCCTGCCGCTCGCGCTCGCGCACGGCGCGGGCGCGGAGTCGCGCACCCAGATCGGCTGGGTGATCGTCGGCGGCATGTCGTTCGGCACGCTGCTCACGCTGTTCGTCGTGCCGACCGCCTACACGCTGCTCGCGGGTCGCCGCCGCGGCGAGGGCGAACCCCGGGCGGCGGCCGCGGCGGCCGGTTCCCCGTCACTGCAGCCGGGACACGCCGACTGACGGCCCCCTTCCGGCAGGGGGGCTCGTCGCGAAACGTCGTTTGCCCTAGAATCGCCGCGACCACAACGGGCACGACGCCCGACATCGTCCCACCCCAGGAGGAACCATGACGCACCGTCCCGCACGCCTGATCCGCGTCGCGCTCGCCGCTCTCCTCGCCGGCGCGACGTCGCTCGCGCAGGCGCAGACCGAGATCCAGTGGTGGCATTCGATGACCGGTGCGCTCAACGACCGCGTCAACGAGTTCGCCAAGGGTTTCAACGACAGCCAGAAGGAGTTCAAGATCGTACCGGTCTACAAGGGCGCCTATCCGGAGTCGATGGCCGCGGCGATCGCGGCGTTCCGCGCCGGGAATGCTCCCCACATCCTGCAGGTGTTCGAGGTCGGCACCGCGACGATGATGTCGGCCAAGGGGGCGATCCGGCCGGTCGCGCAGGTGATGCGCGAAGCGGGCGAGAAGTTCGATCCGAAGATCTACCTGCCGGCGGTCGCCGGCTACTACACGACGCGCCGCGGCGAGATGCTGTCGTTCCCGTTCAACAGCTCGACGTCGGTCTTCTATTACAACAAGGACGTCTTCCAGAAGGCCGGACTCGATCCGAACCGCGCGCCCGCGACCTGGCCCGAGGTGATGGCCGCGGCGGCGAAGATCAAGGTGTCGGGCGCCTCGCAGTGCGCCTACACGACGGGCTGGCCGTCCTGGGTGCACGTCGAGAACTTCAGCGCCTGGCACAACGTGCCGATCGGCACGCGCGAGAACGGCATGGCCGGCCTCGACACGGTGTTCCAGATCAATTCGCCGCTGCACGTGCGCCACTGGTCGAACCTGCAGGAGTGGGCGAAGAAGGGCTACTTCACCTACGCCGGGCGCCGCAACGAGGCCGAGGCCAAGTTCTACAGCGGCGAGTGCGCGATGCTGACCTCGTCGTCGGCGGCGCAGGCGAACATCAACCGCAACGCGAAGTTCAAGTACGGCGTCGCCTTCATGCCCTACTACGCCGACGTCGCGGGCGCGCCGCAGAACTCGATCATCGGCGGCGCCTCGCTGTGGGTGATGTCCGGCAAGAAGAAGAACGAGTACCGCGGCATCGCGAAGTTCTTCACCTACCTGTCGGACGCGAACCGCCAGGCCGAGTGGCACCAGAAGACCGGCTACCTGCCGATCACGCTCGCGGCCTTCGAGATCACGAAGAAGTCCGGCTTCTACGAGAAGAACCCCGGAACCGACGTGTCGGTCCGCCAGATCAACAACAAGCCGCCGACCGCGAACTCGAAGGGCCTGCGCTTCGGCAGCTTCGTGCAGATCCGCGACGCGTTCGAGGAGGAGTTCGAGAACATGCTCGCGGGCAAGCAGAACGCGAAGACGGCGCTCGACAACTCGGTCAAGCGCGGCGACGACCTGCTGCGGCGGTTCCAGAAGACGGCGAAGGAGTAGGTCCGCGGGACCGGTCGTTCGCGGTCGCGCCCGCGGAGGCTCGCGTGAAGATCGCTCGTGACGGGGGGGCGGGGACCGGCGCCGGCCGGTCCTCCGCCGCCTGACCGGCCATGGAGAAGCGCGTCGTCTTCCGCTCGCGCTGGCTGCCCTACCTGCTGGTCGCGCCGCAGCTCGCGATCACGATCGTCTTCTTCTTCTGGCCGGCCGGGCAGGCGGCCTGGCAGTCGATGCTCGCGCAGGATCCGTTCGGCATCGAAGTGGAGTTCGTCGGCGTCGACAACTTCGCCCACCTGTTCTCCGAGGAGGAGTACCTCGCGTCGTTCCGGGTGACCGCGATCTTCTCGCTACTCGTCGCCGGACTCGGCCTCTCGTTCTCGCTCCTGCTCGCCGTGTTTGCCGACCGCGCGCTGCGCGCGGCGAATGTCTACAAGACGTTGCTGATCTGCGCCTACGCGGTCGCGCCGGTCGTCGCGGCGATCCTGTGGATGTTCCTGTTCAACCCGACGCTGGGCGTCGTCGCGCACTGGATGCGGAGCGCCGGCATGAACTGGGACCCGCTGCTCGACGGAGACGACGCGCTGGCGCTCATCGTGATCGCGGCGACCTGGAAGCAGGTCAGCTACAACTTCCTGTTCTTCCTCGCCGGGCTGCAGTCGATCCCGAAGTCGCTGGTCGAGGCCGCCGCGATCGACGGCGCCGGGCCGGGCCGGCGGTTCTGGACGATCGTGTTCCCGCTGCTCTCGCCGACCACGTTCTTCCTGCTCGTCGTCAACATCGTCTACGCGTTCTTCGACACCTTCGCCATCGTCGACGCCGCGACCGGCGGCGGCCCCGGCCAGGCGACGACGATCCTCGTCTACAAGGTCTACAAGGACGGCTTCAAGGCCCTCGACCTCGGCGGTTCGGCGGCCCAGTCGGTGATCCTGATGACCATCGTGATCGCGCTCACCGTGGTCCAGTTCCGCTATATCGAGCGCAAGGTCCAGTACTGATGCCCGCGAGCGACGAAGCGAAACCGGCCCGCGGCGGCGTGCGCATGCCCTGGCTCGTGAAGCTGCTGCCGTGGGTCGGCGCGCGGCGCGAGGGCATGGTCGAGAACCGCCCCGCGCTGACGCTCGTCACCCACGCGGTCCTGTGGATCGGCGTGGCGATCGTGGCCTTCCCGGTCTACGTGACCTTCGTGGCGTCGACGCTCACCGCCGAGGAGATCCTCGCTGCCCCGATGCCGCTCGTGCCCGGCGGGCACTTGGTCGAGAACTACCTGCAGGCGTGGCAGAGCGGCGCGGGCAACTCCGCGGCGCCTGTCGGCACGATGATGCTGAACAGCCTGATCACGGCGCTCGTCATCGCGATCGGCAAGATCGCGATCTCGCTGCTCTCCGCGTTCGCGATCGTCTACTTCAGGTTCCCGCTGCGCAATTTCTTCTTCTGGATGATCTTCGTCACCTTGATGCTCCCGGTCGAGGTCCGCATCCTGCCGACCTACAAGGTGGTCTCCGACCTCGGGCTGCTCGACAGCTACACCGGGCTCACGCTGCCGCTGATCGCGTCGGCGACCGCGACCTTCCTGTTCCGCCAGTTCTTCCTCACGATCCCCGACGAACTCGCCGAGGCGGCGCGCGTCGACGGGGCCGGCCCGATGCGCTTCTTCATCGACGTCGTCGTGCCGATGTCGAGGACGAGCGTGGCGGCGCTCTTCGTGATCCAGTTCATCTACGGCTGGAACCAGTACCTGTGGCCGCTGCTCGTGACGACGCAGGAGGACTACTACACGACCGCGATCGGCATCAAGCGGATGATCGCGGGCGGCGGCGACGCCGCGACCGAGTGGCACCTGGTGATGGCCACGGCGATGATGGCGATGATTCCGCCCGCGCTGGTCGTCATCCTGATGCAGCGCTGGTTCGTCAAGGGGCTGGTGGAGACCGAGAAATAGCGATGGCCAAAGTCGACTTCCGCAACGTTCGCAAGAGCTACGGGACCCTCGAGGTGATCCACGGCGTCGACGCTCGCGTGGCGGACGGCGAGTTCATCGTGATCGTCGGCCCGTCGGGCTGCGGCAAGTCGACGCTGCTCCGCATGGTCGCGGGCCTCGAACCGATCACCTCGGGCGAGATCGCGATCGGCGACACCGTGGTGAACGACCTGGAACCGAAGGACCGCGACATCGCGATGGTGTTCCAGAACTACGCGCTCTATCCGCACATGAGCGTCTACGACAACATGGCCTACGGCCTGCGGATCCGGGGCAAGTCGAAGGCCGAGATCGACGCCGCGGTCCAGCGCGCGGCGGGCATCCTCGAACTCGCGCCGCTCCTCGAACGCAAGCCGCGGCAACTCTCGGGCGGGCAGCGGCAGCGCGTGGCGATGGGGCGGGCGATCGTGCGCGAACCCAAGGTGTTCCTGTTCGACGAGCCTCTGTCGAACCTCGACGCGAAGCTGCGCGTCCAGATGCGCTTCGAGATCCAGAAGCTGCACCGGCAGCTCGGCACGACGAGCCTGTACGTCACGCACGACCAGGTCGAGGCGATGACGCTCGCGCACCGGATGATCGTGATGAACGCCGGCCGCGCCGAGCAGGTCGGCTCGCCGATGGAGGTCTACGAGAACCCGGCCACGCGCTTCGTCGCCGGCTTCATCGGGTCGCCGTCGATGAACTTCCTGCCCGGCAAGGGCGCGGGCACCGGGCGGATCGCGCTCGAGCACGGCGGCATCGCGAGGTACGCGGCGGGCCAGGTGGAGACCGGGCGAAACGTGATCGTCGGCATCCGGCCGGAGCACCTCGAGTTCGTGGATCCGGCGAACGCGTTCTTTTCGGGCACCGTGGAACTGGTCGAGCAACTCGGCGCCGACGCGCTGGTGCACCTGGCGCACGGCGCCGACAACGTCGTGGTCCGCCGCCCGCACGGCGAGCAGCCGGCGCCCGGTGCCGAGCTTCACGTCGCGGCGGAGCCCGAGCGCGTCTTCCTGTTCGACGCGCAGACGGGCGCGCGCATACGATGATGTCCGCGCTGCCGCCCTGGCCGTATCCCAGGCGCTGCGCGCATCGCGGCGCGGGCAAGCTCGCGCCCGAGAACACGCTCGCGTCGCTGCGGCTCGGCCACTCGCACGGCTATCGGATGGCGGAGATCGACGTGAAGCTCTCCGCCGACGGCGTTCCGTTCCTGCTGCACGACGCCACGCTCGACCGTACGACGAACGGAACCGGACGGGCGGACGCCATGACCTGGCGCGAACTCTCGCGCCTCGACGCCGGAAGCTGGCATTCGCCGCCCTACGCGGGCGAGGCGATCCCGACGCTCGCGGCGGTCGCGCGCTGGTGCCGGGCGAACGGTGTCGCGCTCAACATCGAGATCAAGCCGACTCCGGGGCGCGAGCGCGAGACCGGCGCCGCGGTGGCGATCGACGCCGCCGCCCTGTGGAAGGGCAGCGACGTGCCGCCGCTCCTGTCGTCGTTCTCCGCCACCGCGCTCGAGGCGGCGCTCGAGACGGTGCCCGCGCTGCCGCGCGCCTGGCTCACCGAGACGCTGCCCGCCGACTGGCGAGAGCGCTGCCGGGCGCTCGGCTGCGTCGCGATCGACGCCAAGCACGCGCTGCTTCGCGAGAGCGTGGTCCGGGACGCGCATGCGGCGGGCCTGCGCGTCGCGGCCTGGACCGTGAACGACGTGAAGCGCGCGGCCGACCTCGCCGCGTGGGGCGTGGACACGGTGATCACCGACGCGGTCGACGTGATCACCTGACCGAGGGGGACGACGAACGCGCTACGCGCGCGCGACCTCGGCTTGCGGGCGGCGGACCTCCCGCTCGTCGATCGGCAGGTTGATGAGGCCGGCGACGATCCCGAGCGCGATCGAGAGGTACCAGACGATGTCGTAGCTGCCGGTGCGGTCGTAGAGGTAGCCGCCGAGCCACGCGCCGAGGAAGCTGCCGATCTGGTGGCTGAAGAACGTGAATCCCGCGAGCATCGCGAGGTAGCGCGTGCCGAAGACGGCAGCGACGATGCCGTTGGTGGGCGGCACCGTCGACAGCCAGAGGAAGCCCAGCAGCACCGCGAAGCCGTAGATCGTGACGAGCGACATCGGCAGCCAGACGAAGAGCGCGATCACGATCGCGCGTCCGAAATAGATCGCCGACAGGATCCAGCGCTTCGGCATCCGGCCGCCGAGCCAGCCGGCGAGGTAGGTGCCGAAGATGTTGAACAGCCCCACGAGCGCGAGGGAGATCACGGCGACGTGCGGCGCGAAGCCGCGGTCGGCGAGGTACGCCGGCAGGTGGACGCCGACGAACACGACCTGGAATCCGCACACGAAGAAGCCGACCGTGAGCAGCACGTAGCCACGGTGCGCGATGGCTTCGCGGAACGCCTCGATGGCGGACTGCTGGCGGACGCCGGCCGAATGCGCGGCCTGGCGCTCGACGACGCCGAGCGCCAGCGGAATCATCGCGAGACCGACCGCGGCCATCGCGAGGAGCGCGCCTCGCCAGCCCAGTTGGGTGAGGAGCCACTGGGTGAGCGGGAGCATCGCAAACTGGCCGAACGAGCCGGCCGCCGCGCCGAGGCCGAGCGCGAGGCTGCGCTTCTCGGGCGAGTACCGTCGCCCGATCACGCCGAGGATCACCGAGAACGAGACGCCGGACAGACCGAGGCCGATCAACACGCCGGTCGCGAGCACGAACGACCACTGCGCGACCGGGTAGGCCATCAGCACGAGGCCCAGGACGTAGAGCACGGCTCCGCCCGCTGCGACCCGGCCGGACCCGTACTTGTCGGCGATCATCCCGGCGAACGGTTGCGACGCGCCCCACACGAGGTTCTGCACCGCCATCGCGAACGCGAAGGTCTCGCGGCCCCAGCGCAACTCGGACGACATCGGCTGCAGGAAGAGCCCGAAGCCGTGCCTCAGTCCGAAGCCGAGCGAGAGGATCAAGCCGCCGCAGATCAGCACGGCGGTGGGTGTGCGCCAGTCGGCGCGGGAGGTCTGGATCACGATTCGTCCTTCCGGGCGGGGCGGTCGGGAGCGTCGGGGTGGAGGGATTCGAGGTCGTGGAGCGTCGCGATCAGCGCATCGAAGCGGTCGCGCCCCAGGCGCGTCGCGACGACCGCCTGCGCGCGGCTCCAGTCCGACGCCGCCCGATCGAGGGCAGCCGCGCCCTTGCGCGTGATCGACACCTCGCGCGTGCGGGCGTCGCGGCCCGGGACGATGCGGACGTAGCCGCTCGCGACGAGCGGGTCGAGCGCGCGCGACATCGCGGTGCGGTCGAGCAGGTGCGTGCGGGCGATCGTCGTGACCCGGGAGGTGCCCTCGCGCGAGAGCGTGCGAAGGAGCGAGTACTGGGTCACGCGCAGGCCGGAGGCCGCGAGGGCGTCGTCGTAGAACTGCGTGAGCGCGCGCGAGGCGCGGCGCAGCCGTCCGCAGGCGCAGGCGGTCTGGGCGGCGGGTCGATCGGTGCTCGGGCTCACGGGGTCCGGAACATGTGCTTATGCACGCAAAGTGCGAGCATACGCACATGATCGGCTGCGCGCAACGACGCGGGCGGGGTCATCGCATCGGACGCCGTGGCCGGCCCTGTGGGTCGGCCCTGTGGGTCGGCCCTGTGGGTCGGCCTTCAGGCCGACATCAGGAGACAGAGGACAGAAGTCAGAGGACAGTCGCGCCGGCGATTCCCGGGGCGGCGCATCGAGCGCCGGGAAGCGCTTCCTGTGGGTCGACCTGAAGCCCGACCCACAGGGGAAATGCCGCGCCCCGTCGGGCTGAAGCCCGACCCACAGGGGAAATGCCGCGCCCCGTCGGGCTGAAGCCCGACCC
>DAOMBL010000026.1:0-15489 GCA_035427325.1 Casimicrobiaceae bacterium | reverse complement strand
GGCGTCGATCAGCGCCGGCCGCTGCGGCGAGCACTCGCCCCTGCCGCCCAGGCTCATGTTGATCACGCGCGCGGGCAGTGGATTGTCCGGCACGCCGGGAACGTGGCCGCCCGCGGCCCAGTACATGCCTTCGTTGATGTCGAGCTGCGAACCCCCGCAGGGCCCGAGGACGCGCACGGCGAGGAGGCCCGAAACGTGGTTGATGCCGGCGATCCCGTAGCCGTTGTTCGCCACGGCGCCGATGGTGCCGGCGACGTGCGAGCCGTGCCAGCTGCTGTCGTCCGGGGGTTCGCCGTCGCCGCATTCGTCCTGGAGCGACCAGTTGCCGGGGTCCGTCGCGTCGGGATCGCGTCCGTCGCCGTCGCGCACCGGATCGTCGTCGCTCACGAAGTCGTAGCCGCCCACCCAGCGGGAGGCCAGCTCGGGATGCATCGTGCCGCCGGTGTCGACGATCGCGATGCGGATCGACGGCGATCCGACCGTGATCGCCCAGGCCTGCGCGGCATCGATGCCGTACCAGTCGCCGTTGACCGGATCGTCGAGATCCCACTGGTAGCCGGTCTGGTAGTACGGATCGTTGGGATGGAAGACCGCCTGCGGCCGCTCCCGGAACACCGGCTCGGCGCGCAGCACGCCGGGCGACGCCTGCAGAGCGTCCACCAGCGCGCGGGCACGCGCACCGTCGACCGGCCGTTCGAGTTCGACGACCCACGCGCCGTCGGCGGTCGCGCGCACCACGCGCATCGGGACGCCGGCAGCCTCGGTCAGCTTCCGGTCGAAATCGGGCGCGAGCTTTCCGTTCTCGGCCGCGAGCTTCGCACTCGCCGGATCGGCGAACTTCACGACGAACAGGCGGACGCGCTGTGGGTCGTTGAGCGACTTCGTGCGTGCCTTCGCGTCGGGGGAGAGGCGCGAGGCGCGCTCGACGTCGGCTCGCAGCACGACGGGCAACCGCCCGATCGCCCTGGCGACGGCCCGGGCCTCCGCCGGCGACGCGGGTTCGACGAGCGCGAGCACCTGATCGCCATTGCGGTCGGGCGCCTCGACGGTGAATGCCCGGCCCGCGGCCGCACGGAGGTCCTCGAGGATGCGTCCGGACAGACGCTCCCCTGGGGCCGGGTGCAGCGAAGGCCCGAGGCGTACGACGATGCGCGTGACCGCAGGAGCCGTCTTCTCGGCGGGCTTCGTCGCGCCCTGGTCGGGCTGCGCGCCGATCGCGTGTGCAGCGACGAGCGCCGCGCCCGCGGCGAGCGCGGCGAGGGCGACGACGCGGACGGCGCCGTGCGCCGACGATGCGCGAATGCGTGGCATGGCGTGGACCCCCCTGATCGGCGGCCGGCCCCGGGGCTGCGTGCCGCGGCATCGACGAGCATAGTCCAACGACGCGGCCGCGGAAATCCCGTTCAGCGCCGGGGCTGCGGGATAATCGAGGCGCACCGATGTCCCGCCCGCGACTCATCGCGCACCTCGACATGGACGCGTTCTTCGCGTCGGTCGAACTCCTGCGCTACCCCGACCTCCGGGACCAGCCGGTCGTGGTGGGCGGGGGGCGCAAGTCGGTCCCGGAGGAGGTCGTCGACCCGCTGACCGGAGCGGTGTCGCGGCGTTACCAGCGGCTCGCAAGCTACACGGGCCGCGGCGTGATCACGACCGCGACCTACGCCGCACGCAAGCTCGGCGTCGGCTCCGCGATGGGGTTGATGAAGGCGGCGAAACTCGCGCCCGACGCGATCCTGCTGCCGGCGGACTTCGATGCCTACCGCGCGGCTTCGCGGGCCTTCAAGGCGGCCGTGCGCGCGATCGCCCCGGTGGTCGAGGATCGGGGCATCGACGAGATCTACCTCGACCTCACCGGCGTGCGCCTGCCGGAACACGAGGGCGACCCCGAGGACGATGCCGACGCGTGGTGGCGCGCGCGCGACATCGCCCGCGCGCTGAAGGACGCCGTGCGGGCCGCCACCTCGCTCACCTGCTCGGTCGCCGTCGCGCCGAACAAGCTCGTCGCCAAGATCGCCTCCGACCTCGACAAGCCGGACGGCCTCACCGTCGTGCGCGATGCGGACATCCCCGCCGTGATCTGGCCGCTGCCGGCGAAGCGCATCAACGGCATCGGGCCGAAGGCGGCGTCGCGCCTCGAGCGGCTCGGCATTGCCACGATCGGCGAACTCGCCTACGCCGACCGCGCGAAGCTCGAGTCCGTGTTCGGCGCGGGCTATGCGCGCTGGATGATCGACGCGGCGAACGGGCGCGACGACCGCCCGGTGGTCACCGAGAGCGAGCCGCGCTCGGTCTCGCGCGAGACGACCTTCGAGCGCGATCTGTCGGTGGGGCACGATCGCGCGGAGCTCACGAGGGTGTTCACGTGGCTGTGCGAGCACGTCGCCGGCGATCTCGTGCGCAAGGGCTACGGCGCGCACGATCGGCGTGAAGCTCCGGTTCGAGGATTTCTCGACCGTCACACGCGACCTGACGATCGAGACGCCGACCCAGGACCCGCGCGCGATCCGGCGTGCGGCGCGCGAGTGCCTGAAGCGCGTTCCGCTCGGACGGCGCATCCGTCTCATCGGCGTGCGCGCGGGATCCCTCGCGCCGGTGACGGGCGTCGCCGCCGAGGAACACGACTGAGCCGCCGCCGCCCGGCCCGTTCGATCGCGCGCGTCGACGCTCCCTCGCCGCGCGCAGGAACCGGCGACATGGGCGTCCGGCGCCGTGCCCGGGTCGCGCCGTTCGCGCGCGGCACGACCGCGGAACGATCGCTATAATCGGCGCGCTCGCGCCGGACGCGAGCGTTGCCTCCGATGCCCGCCGTCTATCCCCACCTGCTCGCCCCGCTGGACCTCGGCTTCACGACGCTGCCGAACCGGGTGCTCATGGGCTCGATGCACACCGGCCTCGAGGAGGAGCGCCGCGGCTTCGAGCGGCTCGCCCGCTTCTACGCCGAGCGCGCCCGCGGCGGCGCCGCTCTGATCGTCACCGGCGGCATCGCACCCAATCTCGCCGGGCGGATCGCGCCGAAGGCATCGCAGCTGTCGTTCCCCTGGCAGGTCGCGCGGCATCGCACGATCACCTCCGCGGTGCACGAAGCGGGCGGTCGGATCGCCATGCAGATCCTGCACACCGGACGCTACGCGTACCACCCGCTCGCCGTGGCGCCGTCGGCGATCCGCGCTCCGATCACGCCGTTCCGGCCCCGTGCGCTCTCCGAGGCGGGGATCCGCAGGACGATCGCGGACTTCGCGCGCTGCGCCGAGCCCGCGCGCCGCGCGGGCTACGACGGCGTCGAGGTGAGGGGATCCGAGGGGTACCTGATCAACCAGTTCGTCGTCGCGCGCACCAACCACCGGGACGACGGCTGGGGCGGCAGCTACGCCAACCGGATCCGCTTCGCGGTCGAGACGGTACGCGCGACGCGCGCGGCCGTGGGGCGCGACTTCATCGTGATCTTCCGGCTCTCGATGCTCGACCTGGTCGAGGGCGGCAGCACCTGGGACGAGGTGGTGACGCTGGCGCAGGCGATCGAGGACGCAGGCGCGACGATCATCAACACCGGCATCGGCTGGCACGAGGCGCGCGTGCCCACGATCGCGACGATGGTGCCGCGCGCGGCCTACACCTGGGTGACGAGGCGGATGAAGGGGCAGGTGCGCATTCCGCTCGTCGCGACCAACCGCATCAACGATCCGGCCGTCGCCGAAGCCGTGCTTGCGCGCGGCGACGCGGACATGGTGTCGATGGCGCGACCGTTCCTCGCCGACGCCCATTTCGTGCGCAAGGCCGCCGAAGGACGCGCGGACGAGATCAACACCTGCATCGCCTGCAACCAGGCCTGCCTCGACCACATCTTCGAGGGGAAGTCCGCGAGTTGCCTCGTGAATCCCGCGGCGTGCCGCGAGGCCGAGTTCGCCGTCGCGGCCGCGACGGCGCGAAAGCGCGTGGCCGTGGTCGGCGCCGGGCCCGCCGGCCTGGCCTGCGCGACCACGGCGGCGGAGCGCGGCCACGCGGTGACGCTGTTCGATGCCGCGTCCGAGATCGGCGGGCAGTTCAACCTCGCGAAGCGCATCCCGGGGAAGGAAGAGTTCGAGGAGACGCTGCGCTACTTCGGCGCGCGCCTCGCCCGCCTGGGTGTCGACCTGCGGCTCGGGAAGACCGCGGGCGCGTCCGACCTCGCCGACTACGACGCGGTGGTGCTCGCGTCGGGGATCGTGCCCCGCACCCCCGACATCCCGGGGATCGCCCATCCGAAGGTCGCGGGCTACGTCGATGTGGTCGCCGGACGTCGCGTGGCGGGAACGAAGGTCGCGATCGTCGGTGCGGGCGGGATCGGGTTCGATGTCGCCGAGCTGCTCACCCATCCGGGAGAGGCGCTGCCGATCGCGGCCGTGCCTGCGGTGCCGAGCGCGGCGGATGGTGACGCGACCGCGCTCGATCACTTCCGCGACCAGTGGGGGATCGACGGCGCGTACGCGAGCGGCGGCGGCGTGAAACCGCCCGAGCCGGAGGCGTCGCCGCGCAAGGTGTGGCTGCTGCAGCGGAAGGCCTCCAAGGTCGGCGAGGGCCTCGCGAAGACGACCGGCTGGATCCGCCGCGCGTTGCTGAAGCAGCGCGGCGTGACGATGCTCGCGGGCGTCGAGTACGTGAGGATCGACGACGCGGGGCTGCACGTCGTGATCGACGGCGCGCCGCGCGTGCTCGATGTCGACACGGTCGTCGTCTGCGCGGGACAGGAGCCGAGGCGCGAACTCGTCGCGCCGCTCGAGGCAGTGGGCGTGAAGCCGATCCTCATCGGAGGCGCCGACGTGGCCGTCGAACTCGATGCGAAACGCGCGATCGAGCAGGGGACGCGCGTCGCGATGTCGCTGTAGGTCGCGCATCAGCCCTTGTGGGTCGGGCTTCAGCCCGACGGATTGGGCTTCAGCCCGACGGGGTCCGTGCCGATGCGAAGGAGATGCGTCGGCCTGAAGGCCGACCCACAGTGGGGGGGGTCGGGCTTCAGCCCGACGGATTGGGCTTCAGCCCGACAGCCTGGACTTTGGTCCCGCACTGTTGCATCCGCGCCACGCTATCGCATCGCGAGCGCGAAATGTTCTGGCGCGTCCCGATGCGAATCCCTAGAATCACACCTTCGCTCGCACGAGCGCACCCGAGCCACGACGCTTCCATGACGCCCACGATGACGACCCTCGATGCCTTCCCGGCGCTGCGCGCCCGGATCGGCACGGGCATGCGTATCGGCGGCTTCGTAGCGCGGTAGTTCCCCGGCCCACGCGGTCCGCCGGGGCGCCGGCGGCACCGACGAGGGGCCTGCAGTTCCTCCTCCGATCGTGTTCCGCCGCGCGTGCGGCCGTTGAACCTCGCTCGTCCGCACGAGCGTGAAAGGGAGGACGCGATGCCGATGAAGACCATTGCACGAAACCAACGCGACCGGCGGACGGAGCCGGAGTCGACGCGCTGACCGCGCGTCGTTGCTCCGATCCGGGCCCGGTTGCCGCGATGGCGCCGGGCCCGGTGGTTTCCGGGTGTCCAGCGCTGCCGAAGACACGATCACGACCCACGAGGCACCCGGAATGAAACGACGCTACGAAATGCCGGACCGACCGCACGGTCGACCGGGTTATCACTACACGAGCGGGGCCGACGGCGCATGGCTCCGCGGGAGCGACGGGCTGGACCTTCGGCTCGCAGCCCCCGAGCGCGCGTCGGAAATCCAGCGCGAGCGGCTGTCGATGCTGGGCGTGATGCTCGCGTTTCTCGCGAGCCGCGAGCAGCCGCGATGAAGTCCCGGTCAACGGCGCAGCATCCCGCGCCGTTGTCCGGGAACGAAAGGTCGGATCGGAGGGTCCACCCCGATGCGACAGGCAAGGCCCCGCCCTCGGGCGGGGAGACGGCGACCCTGCACGCTGTGCGCGGCGTGCTTAACCGGAGATCGGGATCGCCGCCGCGTGTCCGGGACGTCCCGGGCGCGCGGTCACCAGTCGGGACGCCCGGCGGAGGACGACCCTCCGCCGGGATCCTCGACGAAGGAGGCGCCGAAGCCGCGGGGAACCCGGCCGGCGACGCGACCCTGGCTGCCGACGAAGGAACGGCCTCCCTGCTGCCGGATCCTGCGGTATGCGATCATGTCGCGCCGCGGAGCGCGGCGCGACGGCGCCGCGCGGGTGCGCGATGCGAATTCGAGCCGGGGAGAAGAGAGGCGATGGTGACGCGACGGGGATGGATGAGGGCGGGCCTGGCGGCCGGCCTGGCGGTGGCCGGCATGTTCGTCGGAGCGCCCGCGTTGGCGCAGAACAAGCTCAAGGTGGCGGCGGTCTACACGGTGCCGATCGAGCAGCAGTGGGTGAGCCGCATCCACAAGGCGCTCAACGCGGCGAAGGACCGCGGCGAGATCGAATACGTCTTCTCCGAGAAGGTCGCGAACGCCGACTACGAGCGCGTGATGCGCGAGTACGCGGAGAAGGGCAACACGCAGATAGTCGGAGAGTCGTTCGCCGTCGAAGCCGCGGCACGCAAGGTCGCGAAGGACTACCCGAAGGTCTCGTTCCTGATGGGCAGTTCCGGCAAGCCGCAGGCGCCGAACTTCTCGGTGTTCGACAACTACATCCAGGAGCCGGCGTACCTCACCGGCATGGCTGCGGGCGGGATGACGAAGACCGGCAAGATCGGCATGGTCGGCGGCTACCCGATCCCCGAAGAGAACCGCCTGATGCACGCCTTCATGGAGGGTGCGCGCGAGGTCAATCCGAAGGTCCAGTTCTACGTCACCTTCATCGGCTCGTGGTTCGATCCGCCGAAGGCCAAGGAGGCGGCGTTCGCGATGATCGAGAAGGGGGCCGACATCATGTACGCCGAGCGCTTCGGCGTCTCCGACGCCGCGAAGGAGAAGGGCAAGCTCGCGATCGGCAACGTGATCGACACGCAGCCCCAGTACCCCGACACCGTCGTGTCGAGCGCGCTGTGGAACATGGAGCCGACGATCGACCGCGCGATCAAGGCCGTGAAGGCGGGGCAGTTCAAGGCCGAGGACTACGGCCCGTATTCGCTGATGAAGTACAAGGGCAGCGAGCTCTCGCCCTGGGGGACGTTCGACGCGAAGGTGCCGAAGGAACTCAAGGACAGGATCGCGGCGAAGCAGAAGGCGATCCTCGACGGCAAGTTCGTCGTGAAGATCAACGACAAGGAGCCGAAGGCGACGGCGAAGTAGGCCGGGCCGCACCCGCGGCTCCCGACGTCCCGCGGGCGGCTGCCCGGCCGTCCGCTCCGGTTCCGGCGCCTGTCCGGAGCCGGGGGCGGAAGGTCGTCGTGCACCGGGGCACGCGATGTCGACGCCCGCCCTCACGCTGTCCGGCATCACCAAGCGCTTCGGCGCGCTCGTCGCGAACGACGCGATCTCGCTCGACCTCGCGAAGGGCGAGGTGCTCGCGCTCCTGGGCGAGAACGGCGCGGGCAAGTCGACGCTCGTCTCGATCCTGTTCGGCCACTACGTCGCCGACGCGGGAACGATCGAGGCGTTCGGCGCGCCGCTCCCGCCGGGCGATCCCGCCGCCGCGCTCGCGGCCGGCATCGGCATGGTCCACCAGCACTCGACGCTGGCGGACAACCTGTCGGTGCTCGACAACGTGATGCTCGGCACCGAGTCCCTGCTCCGCATCCGGTCGCGGCGGCGCGAGGGGCGCGAGCGGCTCGTCGCGACCGCGAAGCGCTTCGGGCTCGCGGTCGATCCCGATGCGCGCGTCGCGCGCCTCGCGGTCGGCGAACGGCAGCGCGTCGAGATCCTGAAGGCGCTCTACCGGGACGCGCGCGTGCTGATCCTCGACGAGCCGACGGCGGTCCTGACGCCGCAGGAGAGCGAAGCGCTCTTCGCGACGCTTCGCGGCATGGTCGAAGGCGGACTCTCGGTGATCTTCATCAGTCACAAGCTGGACGAGGTGCTGCGCGTCTCCGATCGCATCGCCGTGCTTCGCGCCGGGAAGCTCGCGGCGACGCTTCCGGCGCGCGGGACCACGAAGGCGGCGCTGGCCGAGCTGATGGTCGGCCGCGCGATCGCCGCGCCGACGGTGCGCCCGCACGCCCGAGGCGACGTCGCCTGCGTGATCGATCGGGTCACGATGCGCGGGGAACGCGCGGGCGAGCGGCTCGACGCGGTGTCGCTGTCGCTCCATGCGGGCGAGATCACCGCGATCGCGGGCGTGGCCGGCAACGGACAGGCCGCGTTGGTCGACCTGCTGTGCGGCATGCGCGCCGCCGACGAAGGCGCGGTGAGCGTGCAAGGCGCGAGACTCCCGCCCGAACCGCGTGCATGGGTCGCGGCCGGCGTGGCCCGGATTCCCGACGACCGTCGCGACGTCGGTACGATCGGCGACCTGCCGGTCTGGGAGAACGCGATCGCGGAGCGCTACCGCAAGCCCTTCGCGAGCGCGAGCATCGTGAGGCGGCGCGCCGCCCGCGGCTATGCGCAGAAGCTCGTCGACCGCTACGACGTGCGCGGCGCGGGCATCGACACGCCGGTGCGCGCGCTCTCCGGCGGCAACATGCAGAAGCTGATCGTCGGACGCGCGCTGTCGGGCGGCGCTGCGCGGGCCGATGCCGTCGTCCCGGCCCTGATCGTCGCGAGCCAGCCGACCTGGGGTCTCGATGCGGGCGCGGTTTCGTGGGTGCACCAGCAGATCCTCGACGCCTGCGCACGCGGGGCCGCCGTGCTGCTCGTGTCCGAGGACCTGGACGAGATCTTCGCACTCGCCGACCGCATCGCCGTGATCCATGCGGGCCGCCTGTCGACGGTGCGGCCCGCGAAGGCCTGGACGCTCGCGGAGATCGGGCTCGCGATGGCGGGATCCGGGGTGCGCCATGCGGCTTGAAGCGCGGGGCGCGCTCTCGCCGCTGATGGCGGTGTCGGCGCCGTTCATCGCGATCGCCTTCACGCTCGTCGTCGCCGCGCTCTTCGTCGCCTGGGCGGGCGCGCCGGTCGGCCGGACCTACGCGCTGATCTTCGAGGGCGGATTCGGCTCGCTCTTCGCGTGGAGCGAGACGCTCACGCGCGCGACGCCGTTGATCCTCACCGGCCTCTCGGCGGCGATCGCGTTCCGGGCGCACCTCTACAACATCGGGGCGGCGGGGCAGCTCTACGCCGGCGCGCTCCCGGCGGTCGCGATCGGCGGATTGCACGGCGGCACGGGGTTCGACCTTCCCCCCGCGCTCCTGTGGCCCGCGATGTTCGCGGCGGCTGCGCTGGCCGGGGCGCTGCTGATGGCGCTGCCCGCGATCGCGAAGACGCGCTTCGGCGTCGACCAGGTGGTCACCACGCTCCTGCTCAACTTCATCGTGCTGCTCTTCGTCTCGATGATGCTCGACGGGCCGATGAAGGACCCGACCGCGATGGGCTGGCCGCAGAGCGTCGCGCTGCGCGAGGAGCTCGAGCTGCCGAAGCTCGTCGATCGCACGCGCGTGCACGCGGGCCTCGTCATCGCGCTCGTCCTCGCCGTCCTCTCCTGGCTCGTGCTGCGCGCGACGACGTTCGGCTTCGAGGTCCGGGCCGTGGGCGCGAACCCGAAGGCCGCGCGGTTCGCGGGCGTGCCAGTGACGCGGACGCTCGTGGCGGTCGCGCTGGCGTCCGGCGCCGTGGCGGGCCTCGCCGGAGCGATCGAGGTCGCCGGCCGCACCGGCTATGTCACGCTCGACATGTCGCCGGGCTACGGCTACACCGGCATCGTGATCGCGATGCTGGCGGGGCTCAACCCGCTGGGCGTCGTGGCGGCGGCCGTCTTCGTGGCGGGCGTCCTCGTCGGCGCCGACAGCATGAGCCGCGCGGTCGCCGTTCCCACCTACATCGCGGACGTCATCGTCGCGGTCGCGCTGCTCGCGATGCTCGTCGCGACGCTCCTCGCGCGCTACCGGGTGCGCCGGGCGTGATCGACGCGCTCGCCGCGATGCTGGTGAACGCCGACTTCTGGTCGGCGGTGCTGCGCATCGCGACGCCGCTCGTGTTCGGCACGCTCGGCGTGCTGCTGTGCGAGCGTTCCGGCGTCCTCAACCTCGGCATCGAAGGAATCATGGTCGCCGGCGCGTTCACCGGATGGCTCGCGGTGCACTCGGGCGCAGGGCTGTGGACGGGCGTGCTGGTGGCCGCGGCGACCGGCGCCGCGTTCGGACTGCTCCACGGGGTGCTGACAGTGCCTCTGGCGTTGTCGCAGCATGTCTCGGGCCTCGGCATCACCATGTTCGCCACGAGCGTCGCGTACTACGCCTACCGCGTGAGCTTCCCCAACGTGTCGACGCCGCCGACGATCACGACGTTCGCGGAGATGGACTGGCTCGGCGTGCCGGTGCTCTCGGCGCAGACGCCGCTCACGCTCCTCGCGATCGCGCTCGTCCCGCTGGTCGCGTGGATCCTCACCCGCACGCCGCTCGGACTCGCGGTGCGCATGGTCGGCGAGAACCCGGCGGCCGCCGAAGGCCAGGGGCTCTCGGTGTACGCCGTGCGCATCGGCGCGATCGTCGCGGGCAGCGCGCTGATGGGCGTGGGCGGCGCGTTCCTCACTCTCTCGGCGTTCAACTCGTTCTTCTTCAACATGATCAACGGCCGCGGCTGGATCTGCGTGGCGCTCGTCGTGTTCGCCGGCTGGCGGCCCGGCAAGGCGCTCGCGGGCGCGCTGCTCTTCGCGTTCTTCGACGCGATGCAGCTGCGCCTGCAGCAGTCCGAGGCCGCGGAACTGCCCTACCAGGCGTGGCTGATGCTGCCCTACGTGCTGTCGATCGCGGCGCTCGTCGCGGTCGCCCGGCGCGCCTCCTATCCGCAGGCGCTGATGAGGCCCTACCGCAAGGGCGAGCGCTGACTGCCGGCCCGGCGCGTCCGCGTCGTTTCGGCAGGCGGGCCCGTACTGCCGCGCACCACGACGTCGAACGGCAGGACCTGGTGCAGTGGCGGGGTGGCGCCCTCGAGCCGCGCCACGAGCTGCAGCGCAGCCGCGGTTCCGATCTCAACGATCGGCGTGCGCACACTCGTCAATGGCGGAGTCTGCGTCGCGCCGAGATCGGTATTGTCCACGCCTGTGATCGAGAGGTCCTCGGGAATGCGAACGCCGGCCTCGCGGCAGGCGAGCATCGCACCCACGGCGAGCACGTCGTTCGTCGCCACGACGGCCGTCGGTCGATCGCGCAGCGCGAGCATCCCGGACATCGCCGCGCTCGCGGCTGCCAGCGAAATGGCACAGTGCCGGACGTGTTTGACCTCCAGGTCGAGCCCGCGTGCCGCGAGCGCGGCACGCACGCCTGCGCCGCGCTCGCGAGCGCGGTCGTTTCCCTCCAGCGGTGCACTGACGAGGCCGAGGCGGCGGTGGCCGAGCTTGAGCAGGTGCTCGGTGACCGCGCGGGCGGCCGCGTGGTTGTCGAAGCCGACCGACGGGTGGCGTCCGGCCGGATCCACGCCCCAGGTCAGCACGTAGGGGCCGCCGTGGTCGTCCAGCAGGCGAAAGAGCGCCGGGTCGTGGTCGATGCCTACGAACGCGAAGGCATCGACGCCGTGACGGACGAGCTGCTCGGTCAGCCGGACCTCGGTGGCGAGATCGTAGTGATGGGCGGCGAGCACCAGCGAGTAGCCACGTTCGTCCAGCGCGCGCTGCAATGCGCTGGTCGTCCGGGCGTACAGCGCGTAGTCGAACGAAGGCACCACGGCTCCGATCATCTGGGTGCGCTGGCTGCGCAGCGCACGCGCCGCCCCGAAGGGCACGTAGCGGAGCTTGTGGATCGCCCGGCGGACGCGCAGCAGCGTAGCCGGGTCGACCTGCTCGGGCAGGTTGAGGGCGCGCGAGACGGTGGCCGTCGAAACACCGGCAAGGCGGGCGACGTCGCGCGCGCTGGAGCGACGGGGCGGCTCGGCCGGCAGGAGCCGGGTCGCAGGCGCGTCGTCGGGCATCGGCCGAGCATACGCGCTTTGGCATCGATTGCAAGACACGGCGAAGCAGGCGAGCGGGACCTTGCTGCTACGCAGGATTGACAGCGGCGGGAAATGTCGAGATAGGCATGTAAACGAATACATCCGCCGGTTCCGGAACCCCATGAGCACACCCGTCAAGCACGTGATCCTGGTCATCTTCGATACCCTGCGACGCGACGCCGTCGGGTGTTACGGCACGCCGCCCCCGTGGGGAGCGATCGCGACACCGCACCTGGACGCCTTCGCCCGGGAGTCGGTGCGATTCGACCGGGCCTATCCCGAGGCGCTGCCGACGCTGTGCGCCCGCCGAACGATCTACACGGGGCAGCGCACCTATCCATTCCACAACGGCGACTTTCGTCACATCAAGGGCGACTTCGTCGGGATCGCACCCGGCTGGGGGCCCATTCCCGAGCGGCAGGCGACGCTCGCCGAGATCTTCGAGCAGGCGAATTTCCGCACCGGGCTCGTGTCGGACCTCTACCACGAGTTCAAGCCGTCGCAGAATTTCTGGCGCGGCTTCCATCAGTGGAGCTTCATCCGCGGACAGGAGGCCGACGCCGCGCGAAGCGGACCGTGGCCCACGCAGGAGGAGATCGACTACTGGGTGCCGCGCGAACTGCAGGAACTCCGTGGCAAGGCGACGGGACTGGAGCAACCCGGATTCGGCGCGGCCTGGTTCTCGAGCCGCATCCTGCTGAACATGCGGGAGCGTGTGCGCGAGGAAATGTGGTTCAACGCGCAGGTGATGCAGGAATCGGCCCGCTGGCTCGAGCAGAACCTCGACGCGAAGCGCCTGTTCCTCACCGTCGAGTCGTTCGATCCCCACGAGCCCTGGTTCGTGCCCGAGCACTACCGGCGCAAGTACGATGACGGCGACGGCCGCGAGCAGGTGATCTCGCCGTACGCCGAGATGCCCTGGCTTCCGCAGGACCTCGTGAAGCGGACGCGCGCGAACTACCAGGGTCTGGTCGAGATGTGCGACCGCTGGTTCGGGCATCTGATGGAGACGCTGCGTGTGACCGGCGTCCTCGACGAAGCGATCGTCGTCGTCACCTCCGACCACGGCCACAGCATGTGGGAGCGTCGCGGCTACATCGGGAAGCGAGGGTATCCGTCCGACCCCGAGAGTTACGAGGTGCCGTTGCTCGTGCGCCATCCGCAGCGGAAGGGCGCGGGCACAGTCTGCAACGCCTTCGTGCAACACCACGACATCTCGGCGACGCTGTTCGAGGCGGCCGGGGTCACACCGCCGGCGCCCGTCGACGGGATTTCGTTCTGGAAGACGGCCTTCGAGGGTGCGCCCGCGTCCCGCAGCCACGTGACGATCGGATGGGGGAGCGCCATGACGGTCATCGACGACCGCTGGTGGTTCAACGCCAAGATCAACGGCCGCGGAGCGTTCCTGCACGATTCGCCGCGTCCGGCGCCGGACGCGGCAAACCTGGCGGAGCGGCATCCGGACGTCGTGAAGCGGCTGTTCGACCTCGGTGTCGCGGATGCCGGAGGCTCGTTCCCGGATTTCCTGCTGCGGCAGGCGGAAGACGCGAACGACGCGCCAGGCTGCAGTCCGTTCGCGGCGATCCCGGCGTCCGGAGGCGCTCGATGACGCGGAGTCCGGCGTTGCGCCGGCGCGGATTCGTGTTCGGCGTGTTCGCGCTGGCGAGCCTCTCGCTGGCGTCGTGGAGCGCCTGCGCGCAGGACTTCCCGACCCGCGCGATCCGGGTCGTCGTTCCGTGGGCGCCTGGCGGACTGGTCGACGGCGGAGGGCGACTCCTCGCGGACGCGCTGACGAAGTCGATGGGCCAGTCCGTCGTGGTGGAGAACGTGCCGGGGGCCGCCGGCGCCCTCGGCGCGGACCAGGTCGCGAAAGCCGCCCCGGACGGCTACACGCTGCTGATGGGCACGAGTTCGCTCGCCATCGACGTGGCGGGCGGGCGCAGGCTCGCGCTGGATCCGCAGAAGGACCTCGTCCCAGTCGCGCTGGTCGCGGATACGAGCAACGTGATCATCGTGCCGGCCGCCTCGCCGATCATGTCGATCCGCGACCTGATCGCCGCCGCAAAGGCGAAGCCGGGAGAGATCGCGTACGGAACGCCGGGAATCGGCAGTCCCGCGCATCTGTTCGCCGAACTCTTCGCGCAGACGGCCGACGTAAAAATGCTGCACGTGCCCTATGGACGCTCGCCCGCGATGAACGACCTGATCGGTGGCCGCCTCGCCGTGATGTTCGCGACGATCCCGGTGGCCATGCCGCAGATCCGGAGCGGTCAGGTGCGCGCCCTCGCCGTCACCGCACCCAGCCGATTTCCGACGCTGCCCGATATTCCGACGGTGATGGAGTCGGGGCTCCCCGGATACGAGGCCGGTCAGTGGCTCGGCGTCTTCGCCCCGGCCCGCACGCCCCCTGCCGTGGTGCAGCAGCTCAACGGGGACATCACGAACGCGGTGAAGTCGCCCGTGGTCGCGCAGGCGCTCGTCGAACGGGGCATGCTGCCGCTCACGGGCACCCAGGCCGAGTTCGCGCAGCGATTCGCGGCCGACGTCAAACGCTGGTCGGCGGTGATTCGCTCCGCCGGCATCAAGCTGGAGTAGGCGTCCAGGTGGCGCGGAACGCCCCCCCGAACATCGTACTGCTGATGGCCGATCAGCTCACGCCGATGGCGTTGCCGTTCTACGGGCACCCGATCGTGCGGGCGCCGGCGCTTTCGCGCCTAGCGTCGCAGGGCATGGTGTTCGACGCGGCGTACTGCAACTCGCCGATCTGCGCGCCGTCGCGCTTCTCGATGCTGTCCGGCCGGCTCCCGCACGCCATCGGCGCCTATGACAACGCGTGCGACTTCCCGTCCGAGATTCCGACGATGGCGCACTACCTGCGCCCGTCCGGCTACCGGACGATACTCGCCGGAAAGATGCACTTCGTCGGGCCCGACCAGATGCACGGGTTCGACGAGCGCCTCACGACGGACATCTATCCGGCCGATTTCCTGTGGGTGCCGGACTGGTCGCGTGGCCCGGAGTACCGCCCGACGGGCGTGGGCATGGGCCACGTCGTCGATGCCGGGCCCTGCATCCGAAACATGCAGATCGACTACGACGAGGAGGTCGCGCACGTCGCCGTGCAGAAAGTCTACGATCTCGCGCGCGCGCGGACCGAGCCGTTCTTCCTCGTCGCGTCGTTCACGCATCCGCATCCGCCCTTCGTCGCCCGCGAGGAGGAATGGAATCTCTACGACGGCGAGGAGATGGACGCGCCGCGCGTCCCCGAGATTCCCTACGAAGCGCTCGATCCGCACAGCCGCTGGCTGTACGTCGCGCACGGACAGGACCGCCACACGGTCACCGCCGATCACGTTCGCACCGCGCGTCGCGCGTACTACGCGATGGTGAGCTACGTCGACGCGAAGGTCGGCGCCGTCCTCGACGCCCTCGAGCGAGCCGGGCTCGGGCGGGACGCGTACGTCGTGTTCTGTTCGGATCATGGCGAGATGCTGGGAGAGCGGGGCATGTGGTACAAGCAGACCTTCTTCGAGAGTTCCGTGCGCGTGCCGCTCGTCGTCCGC
>DAOMBL010000025.1:0-16048 GCA_035427325.1 Casimicrobiaceae bacterium | reverse complement strand
AGGCGACCGACAACGACGGCAGCGGAGGCAAGCCGTGAGCGGGGCAACGGCGCCCGACACGCGCCGCGGGGACGACCGGCCGAACGGCGCTGGCCGCTTCTCGCTCGCGCGCTGGTGGAGCATGGTCACGAAGGAGTTCCTGCAGCTCAAGCGCGACCGCGTGACGTTCGGCATGATCGTCGGCATCCCGATCATCCAGCTCACGCTCTTCGGCTACGCGATCAACTCCGATCCGAAGCACATGCCGACCGCGGTGATCTCGGGCGAGAGTTCGGAGTTCACGCGCTCGGTCGTCGCGTCGATGACGCACTCGGAGTACTTCCGCATCGTGGGCGAGCTGCCCGACGACGAGGCGGGCCGCCGAGCGCTTTCGCGCGGCGAGGTGCAGTTCGTGCTCACGATTCCCGCCGGGTTCACGCGTGCGCTCCTGCGCGGCGAGCGTCCCTCGCTCCTCCTCGAGGCGGATGCGTCGGACCCGACGGCGACGGGGTTCGCGCTCGCCGCGATGGCGCCGATCGTCGATCAGGTCGCGCGGCGCGACCTCGCGGGGCCGTACGCGCACCTCGCCGGGAGCCCCGCCCCGTTCGACCTCCGCGTGCACCGGCTCTACAACCCCGAGTCCGTCACCCAGTACAACATCGTTCCCGGACTCATGGGCGTGATCCTCACGATGACGATGGTGATGATGACCGCGCTCGCGATCACGCGCGAGCGCGAGCGCGGCACGATGGAGAACCTGCTCGCGATGCCGGTCACCCCGCTCGAGGTGATGACCGGCAAGATCGTGCCCTACGTCGCGATCGGGCTCGTGCAGGCGTCGATCATCGTCGCCGCCGCGCGCTACGTGTTCGGCGTGCCGTTCGTCGGCGGACTGACGTCCCTCTATCTGTCGGCGCTGCTGTTCATCGCCGCGAACCTCACGGTCGGCATCACCGTGTCGTCGCTCGCGGCGAACCAGCTCCAGGCGATGCAGCTCACGTTCTTCTACTTCCTGCCGAACATCCTGCTGTCGGGCTTCATGTTCCCGTTCCGCGGGATGCCCGACTGGGCGCAGTGGATCGGCTCGGTCCTGCCGCTCACCCACTTCAACCGGCTCGTGCGTGGCGTCCTGCTCAAGGGCAACGACTGGGCCGACCTGTGGCCCTCGCTCTGGCCGATGATGATCTTCACGCTGGTCGTGATGGGCGTCGCGCTCAAGTTCTACCGGCGCACGTTCGACTGAAAGGAAGGCCGCCATGACCATCCTCGCGAACCGAACCCGCCGCGCGCTGGGCGCGCTCGCTGCCGCCGGCCTCGCCGCGTGCACGATGGGCCCGGACTTCCGCGCACCCGAGGCGCCGTCGACGGGCATCTACACGGCCGGCGCGCCCCCCTCCTCGACGATCGCGGCGGACGGTGTCGCGCAACGCTTCGTCCCCGCGCGCGACCTTCCCGCCGACTGGTGGACGCTCTACGTCTCGCCGAAGCTCGACGCGCTCGTGCGCGCCGCGCTCGCCGCGAGCCCGACGCTGCCGCAGGCGCGTGCCCGGCTCGCGCAGGCGCAGGAGGATCTCAACGCGCGCACGTCGTCGGTGCAACTCCCCGCCGTCGACGGCGCGATCGGACTCTCGCGCAACCAGATCGATCCGGCCGCGCTGGGCTTCCCCGACGCGCCGAAGACCGGCCCGTTCACGCTCTACTCGGTCGGCGTCTCGGTCTCCTACACGATCGACGCGTTCGGCGGCGCGCGCCGCGAGCTCGAATCGCTCGACGCCGTCGTCGAGACGCGGCGCCACGAACTGGACGCCGCGCAGGTCGCGCTCACCGCGAACGTCGTGACCTCCGCGAGCCGCGCGGCGCGGCTGCGCGACCAGATCGCCGCGACGCGCTCGATCCTCGACGCGCAGGCGAAGCTCCTCGCGATCGCCGAAGAGCGCCACGCGCTCGGCGCGGTCTCCGAGGTCGAGGTCGCCCGGCAGCGCGCGCTCGTCGGCGAGACGCGGGCGGCGATGCCGCCGCTCGAGCGCGACCTCGCGCAGGCGATGCACGCGCTCGCCGTCTACACCGGCCGCACCCCCGGCGACGCCGCGCTCCCGGCGATCGAGCTCTCGGACCTCGCGCTGCCGCGCGAGGTGCCGCTCGTCGTACCCGCCGATCCCGTGCGCCAACGGCCGGACATCCGGGCGAGCGAGGCGAGGCTCCACCGCGCGAGCGCCGCGATCGGCGTCGCCGAGGCGAACCGCTACCCGCGCCTCACGCTCTCGGGCGGGCTCTCCTCCGATCGCACGCGCATCGAGGACGTGCTGGGCCAGGGCATCAACGTCTGGAACGTCGGCATCGCGCTCGTGCAGCCGCTCCTGCGGCAATCGGAGCTGAAGGCCCGCCAGCGCGAGGCGGTGGCCGCGTACGACGAGGCGCTCGCGGCGTACCGCGAATCGGTGCTGACCGGCGTCGCGAACGTCGCCGACGCCTTGCGCGCGCTCGAGCAGGACGCGCACGCGCTCGCCGCGCGGTCGGAACAGGCGCGCGAGGCCGCGCGCGCGTACGCGATCACGCGCGAGCGCTACGCCTTGGGCGGCGTGAGCCAGATCGAGCTCATCGACGCCGAGCGTACGCGACTTGCGGCCGAACTCGAGCGGTCGCAGGCGGCCGCGGCGCGGCTCGCCGACACGGCAGCCCTGTTCCAGGCGATGGGCGGCGGGTGGTGGGCAGCGAACGAGGGAGGAACACCCGTGGCCGGCGCACGCTGAGCGGGCTCCCTCAAAGCAAAGGGCCGGTTGCCCGGCCCCTTTGCCTCACCCGCGCGGCGGTGATCGCGCCGCGCCCTTCAAGCGGTTCCGGACGTTTCGACCCGGGCGTCATCAGGAAAGTTCCGGGGGCCTTCCAATCCGTGGGTCGGGCTTCAGCCCGACAGGATCAAGCATCCTCGCTGTGGGTCGGGCTTCAGCCCGACGGGGTGCTGCAGCATGCCTGTGGGTCGGGCTTCAGCCCGACGGGGTGCTGCAACATGCCTGCGGGTCGGGCTTCAGCCCGACGCGTTCTTTCATGCCGATGCGAACGAAGTGCGCCGGCATGAGCGCCGTCCCGCGGCTCCCACCGGCACGCCCGGCCGATCGCGACGAAACCTCCGGAACCGGGGTCCCTCGCCGGGTTCCCGTCACTCAGTACTTGACGCTGCAGCCGTACGGCGTCGTGCCGGCGGTCGTCACGGTCTTGCCGGCGGTCGCCTCGGTCAGCGCGGCGGTGACGTAGTTCTTCGCGGTCTTCGCATCGGCCGGATTGGCGCTGCGCTTGTCGTCGATGGCGCCGGCGTAGACGATCCTGCCGGCCGGGTCGATGACGAACATGTGCGGCGTGGTCTTCGCGGCGTAGGCGCGGCCGACGTCGCTCCTCCCGTCGATGACGACCGAATGCGCCGACGCGCCCTGCGACGACATCCAGGCGTTCATCGCGGCACCGTCCCGGTACTCGGAGTGGCCCTCGCGCGTCGAGTTGACCGCGAGCCACACGACGCCCTTCGCGCCCCAGGCCCTCTGCAGGTCCTGCATGTTCTTCGACACGTAGTGCTTCTGCACGAACGGGCAATCCGGGTTCACCCACTCGAGCACGACGAACCTGCCCTTGTAGTCGGACAGCCGGACGGTCTTGCCGGCCGCGTCCGTCGCGGTGAAGTCCGGCGCGGACTGGCCGGCGGTGGCCGCCGAGGCGACGGTGACGGTGGCCGCCAGCGCGGCGACGATCGTCGTGGCGAGAACGGTGCGCAGCGTGGTGGTCATCGGGCCTTCTCCGAGGAAGCCAGCGCCGGGCCGTCGAGGGTGGCCAGCGCGTCGAATACGATCTGTTTCGTCAGGACTTCGGGCAGCAGCACAGGTTCCCGCCCGGGCCGGTGGAGGACGTACACGGGGACGCCATTTCGGCCGAGTGCCGCGAGCGCCTTCGTGATCCCGGGATCGCGACGCGTCCAGTCGGCGCGCACCAGCGCGACGTTGCGGCGGGCGAACGCGGACAGCACCTCGGCGTCGGTCAGCACGAGGCGCTTGTTCACCTGGCAGGTGACGCACCACGCGGCGGTGAAGTCGACGAAGACCGGCCCTTGCGCGGCCAGCGCCGTCGCTTCTGCGAACGGTCGCCAGCCCTGCGCGTCCGGGGCCGATGCGGAGGCGTTCGCGACCGGCGCGTCGACGACGGCGAGCGGGCGCCCGACCACGACGGCACCGACGAGCGCCGCGAGTGCGATCGCCCGCCACGCGCGGGCACCTCCGGATCTCGACGCGTGCCAGGCCCACAGCGCGAACGCGACCGCGATCAGCACGACGGCGAGACGCGCCACCGCGTCGACGTCGAGCTGCACCCCGAGCACCCACGCGAGCCAGGCGACCGTCGCGTAGAGCGGGAACGCGAGGAACTGCTTGAAGCGGATCATCCACGCCCCCGGCTTCGGCAGCACGCGCCGCCACCCCGGGAACCACGCGAGCAGCACGTAGGGCAGCGCCATGCCGAGGCCGAGCGCGACGAACACCGCGATGGTCTCGACCACCGGCGCTCCGAGCGCGAAGCCGAGCGCCGCCCCCATGAACGGCGCGGTGCACGGCGAGGCGACGACGACCGCGAGGACGCCGGTCGAGAACGCATCGAGCGTGCGGTTCTTCGCGCTCCAGCTTCGCACCGAGGCAGGCGCGAACGCGCCGAACTCGTAGACGCCGGAGAGGTTCAACGCGAGCGCGAAGAACAGCACCGCGAGCAGCGTGACGAAGAGCGGCGACTGGAGCTGGAAGCCCCAGCCGAGTTCCTCGCCGGCGGCGCGCAGCGCGAGCAGCAGGAACGCAAGCGCGAGGAACGAGAGGAGGACGCCCGCGCCGTACGCGAGGCCCTCGCGGCGCATCGTCGCCTTCGAGTCGTGATGCTGCGCGAAACCCAGGACCTTGATCGACAGCACCGGAAGCACGCAGGGCATCAGGTTGAGGACGAGGCCGCCGGCGAACGCGAAGATCGCGGCGAGCCACAGCGACATCGTGCTCGTGGCGGGCGCGGCAGGAAGCACGGCGGCCGGAGCGTCGATGGGCTTCGGCCCCGCGACCACGCTGCCGGCGAGCGGCACGTCGATCGTCGCGGCCTTCGCTCCGGCGAATCCGCTCGTGCCCGAGACGACGCCGGCAACGCGCGTGAACCCGGGGACGAGCTGATAGGCGACCGGCAGCGACAGCACGTGCGTCGCACCCTCCCGGGTGGCGACCTGCGGCGCCGAGGCCTCGATCCGGCCCTCCTCGAACGGGAAGAAGCGGAGCGTGCCCGGATCGGCCGCGCCCTCGGGCGGAGACAGCGTGAGCTTCACGCGCTGGCCCTCGCCCGCGGCCGACACCGTCCAGCCGCCCAACGGTTTCGGCAGTGCCGCCATCGTCGCGGCGATCGGCGCACCCCAGCGCGGGTGCGTTTGCGCGGTCGGCGCGACCGGCAGCGCGAGCGTCAGGTCCGCGCCTTCGGGAATGCAGGTTTCCTTGCAGACCAGCCAATCGACGCGCGCGGCGATCGGCAGCGTGCTGCCCGGCTTCACCTGGCCGGAGACGGCGAGCGCACTCGGAAGGAAGATCTCGCCCTCGTAGCCGTAGTTCACGAGGGGCCCGACCGGCAGCACCTGCGGCGCGGGCCAGTCGATCGGCCCGGCCGTCACGCCGTCGGGCAGCTTCCACTCGATGGTCGTCGGGAGCCCGGTGTCGCCGGGATTGCGCCAGTAGGTGTGCCAGCCTTCGCGCATTGCGAGGCGCAGCGCCACGGTGATCGGCTGGCCGGGAACCGCGGCGGTCGTCGCAGGTACGAGTTCGGCCTCGACGTTCGGCGTCCGGACGGGCTGCGCGAACGCCGCCGACATCGCCGCGAGCGCGAACGCCGTCCCGGCGGCCAGGCGCCGAAGCCATCGGTCGAGGAGGGGTGGGCGCGTCGGCATGTCGGTCGGCCCGCGGGGGCCCGGGCCCCCAATAGAGGGGCAATCCCGCTGCGGGGTTCCCCGTGAGCCGCAATTGTGCCACCCGTCGCGGCCCCGCCGGGACGGCGACGCCAATGGGCGGCGACAAGCTCCTGATAGAATGGGACTTTCGTCCAGCGACGCGCCTCCCGCGCCCGGACGCCCCTCGAGGTTGGCGAATCGTCCCGTCCGGCGTCTTCGGCCCGGGACCCGGGGGGGCCTGGCGACCCCGCAACGCCTGCCGTACCTCGCGCTGCACAGCGGCGCGCCCGCCTCCTGCTCCCCCTCGCCCCGCCTTGGAAGCGCTCCTCGTCTCGTTCGGCGTCGTCGCCCTGGGAGAAATCGGCGACAAGACGCAGCTCCTGTCGCTCGTCCTGGCCGCCCGCTACCGGCGGCCCTGGCCGATCGTGGCCGGAATCCTCGTGGCGACGCTCGCCAACCATGCGATCGCGGGTTGGTTCGGCAACCAGGTGCGCGCCGTCGTGCCCGCCGACGCGCTTCGCTGGGGGCTCGCGATCTCGTTCTTCGCGGTTGCGCTCTGGGCGCTCCGGCCCGATTCGCTCGCCGAGACGGACACGAGGCCGGTCGGACGCTGGGGCGTGTTCGGCGTGACCGTCGTCGCGTTCTTCCTCGCGGAGATGGGGGACAAGACTCAGGTCGCCACCGTGATGCTCGCCGCGAAGTACGACGCGCTCGCCGCGGTCGTCGTCGGCACGACGCTCGGCATGATGGCGGCGAACGTTCCGATCGTCTTCGCGGGCGGTTTCGCCGCGGAGCGCCTGCCGCTGCGCGCCATCCGCATCGCCGCCGCCGCGGTCTTCGCCGCCCTCGGCGCCTGGACGCTCGTCGCCGGAGCGCCCGGGTAAAATCCACGGCGTCGGACACGTGTCCGACGCCGACGAATGCCTTCCATGTCCGACCCGCAGACCTTCGACCCGAAAGCGATCGAGTCCGCCGCGCAGGCGGCCTGGCGCGACGCGGACGCCTACCGCGCGCGCGACGACGACGCGGGCCACCCGAAGGGCAAGTTCTACTGCGTGTCGATGCTGCCCTACCCGTCCGGGCGGCTGCACATGGGGCACGTCCGCAACTACACGATCAACGACGTGATGGCGCGCCACCTGCGCATGCGCGGCCACAACGTGCTGATGCCGATGGGCTGGGACGCGTTCGGCCTGCCCGCCGAGAACGCCGCGATGAAGAGCGGCCAGCCGCCCGCGAAGTGGACCTACGACAACATCGCCACGATGAAGCGGCAGATGCAGTCGATGGGGCTCGCGATCGACTGGTCGCGCGAGATCGCCGCCTGCGATCCCGAGTACTACCGCTGGAACCAGTGGTTCTTCCTGAAGATGCTGGAGCGCGGCATCGCGTACCGCAAGACCCAGGTCGTCAACTGGGACCCGGTCGACCAGACCGTGCTCGCCAACGAGCAGGTGATCGACGGCCGCGGCTGGCGCACCGGCGCGCCGGTCGAGAAGCGCGAGATTCCCGGGTACTACCTGAAGATCACCGACTACGCGGAGGAACTCCTCGCCGCGCTCGACCGGATGGACGGCTGGCCGGAGCGCGTGCGCACGATGCAGGCGAACTGGATCGGTCGCAGCGAAGGCGTGCGCTTCGCGTTTCCGCACGAGATCCGCGACGAGCGCGGGCAGCTCGTCGGCGACGGCCGCATGTACGTGTTCACGACGCGCGCCGACACGATCATGGGCGTGACCTTCGTGGCAGTCGCGCCCGAGCATCCGCTCGCCGCGGTCGCCGCCGAACGCTCGCCGCACGTGCGCGCGTTCGTCGAGCGGGCGCGCCGCGGCTCGGTCATCGAGGCCGACCTCGCGACGATGGAGAAGGAAGGCGTCGCCACCGGTCTCCACGTCGAGCACCCGCTGACCGGCGCAAAGGTCGCGGTGTGGGTCGGCAACTACGTGCTGATGAGCTACGGCGACGGCGCGGTGATGGGCGTGCCCGCGCACGACGAGCGCGACTTCGCGTTCGCGCGGAAGTACGGCCTCTCCATCCTGCCGGTGATCGCGGTCGACGGTGAGTCGTTCGACGATCGCGCGTGGAAGCCGTGGTACGAGGACAAGGCGCGCGGCCGCTGCGTCAACTCCGGCCGCTACGACGGCCTCGCGTACGGCCCCGCGGTCGACGCGATCGCCGCCGATCTCGCCTCGAAGGGGCTCGGCGAGAAGAAGGTGACCTACCGGTTGCGCGACTGGGGCGTCTCGCGCCAGCGCTACTGGGGCACGCCGATCCCGATCATCCACTGCCCGGACTGCGGGGCGGTGCCGGTTCCCGAGGGCGACCTGCCGGTCGTGCTGCCCGAGGACTGCGTGCCCGACGGCAGCGGCAATCCGCTCGCGAAGCGGCGCGATTTCCTCGACGTGCCCTGCCCGTGCTGCGGCAAGCCCGCGCAGCGCGAGACCGACACGCTCGACACCTTCGTCGACTCGTCGTGGTACTACATGCGCTACGCGTGCCCGGACGCGCCGACGATGGTCGACGCGCGCAACGACTACTGGATGCCGATGGACCAGTACATCGGCGGCATCGAGCACGCGATCCTGCACCTCCTCTACGCGCGGTTCTGGACCAAGGTCATGCGCGACATGGGACTCGTGCGCTTCGACGAGCCGTTCACGCGCCTGATGACGCAGGGCATGGTGCTGAACCACGCCTGGTACACGCGGAACGACCGCGGCGGCGTCGAGTACCACCCCCCCGCGGAAGTGACGCCGACGCTCGAGGGCGGGCGCATCACCGGCGGGCGCCTCGCCGACGGGACGGAGGTCGAGTACGGTGGCGTCACCAAGATGTCGAAGTCCGAGAAGAACGGCGTCGATCCCGAGGACATCATCGCGCGCTACGGCGCCGACACCGCGCGCCACTTCGTGATGTTCGCCTCGCCGCCCGAGGCGACGCTCGAATGGTCGGACGCGGGCGTCGAAGGGAGCTACCGCTTCCTGCGGAGGCTGTGGTCGTACGCGCAGGGGAAGCTCGTCGCGGTGCGCGGCGGCGCGCGCGAAGGGGTGGAGGGCGCGGGCGAGGCGGCGAAGGCAGCGCGGCGCGACGTGCACCTCGCGCTCCGCCAGGCGAACTACGACTACGAACGCGTGCAGTACAACACGGTCGTCTCCGCCGGCTACAAGATGTTGAACGCGCTCGAGGCGTTGCCCCCCGATGCACCGGGCGCGGGCGCCGTCGTGCGCGAGGGCCTCTCGATCCTGCTGCGCGTGCTCTACCCGGTCGTGCCGCACACGGCGTGGACGCTGTGGCGCGACCTGGGCTACGCGGATGCGATGGGCGACCTGCTCGACGCGCCCTGGCCCGAGGTCGACGACGCCGCGCTCGCGCTGGACGCGATCGAACTGGTGCTGCAGGTGAACGGCAAGCTGCGCGGCAAGCTCGTCGTGCCCTCGACCGCCGATCGCGCCGCGATCGAGGCCGCGGCGCGCGCCTCGGCCGACGTGGCGAAGCACGCGAGCGGCGCGCCGGTGAAGAAGGTCGTCGTCGTGCCCGGCCGGCTCGTCAACGTGGTCGTATGACGCGCCTCCCGAAGCGACGCACGCTCGCGGCGATCGGGACCGCCTGCGTGCTCGCCGCGTGCGGATTCCACCTGCGGGGCAGCGCGAACTTCGCGTTCGAGTCCATCTACGTCGGCGCGCCCCCGGGCCTCCCGTTCACGCAGGAACTCAAGCGAGCGCTCGCCGGCGCGGGATCGGCCAGGGTGGTCGACGCGCCGCAGGGAGCACAGGTGGTGCTCGAGATCCAGAACATCGGCAACGACAAGGCGGTGCTGTCGCTTTCGTCCGGCGGCCGGGCGCGCGAGTTCCTGCTCACGATGCGGGTCGACTTCATGCTGCGTGGCGCGGACAGCGGCGTCTGGCTTCCGCGCGACGAGATCACGATCCGGCGCACCTACCTCTACGACGACACCGAGCGCCTCGCCCGCGAGATCCAGGAACAGCGCCTGATCGGCGAGATGCAGACGGACGCGGTCTCGCAGATCGTGCGCAGGCTCCAGGCGGCGAAGAAGCCCTGATGCAGGTTCGCGCCGAAGCGCTCGGCAGTCACCTCGCGAAGACGCTCGCGCCGCTCTACGTCGTCCACGGCGACGAACCGCTGATCGCCCTGGAGGCCTGCGACGCCATCCGCGCCGCGGCACGTCGCGCGGGCTGCGAGGAGCGCGAGACGTTCGTCGTCGAACCGGGATTCCGCTGGGACGCGCTCCTCGCGAATCACGCGAATCTCGGGCTCTTCGGCTCCCGCAGGCTCGTCGACCTGCGCATCCCCGGCGGCAAGCCCGGCGTCGAAGGCGCGAAGGCGCTGGAACGCTACGCGGCGAGCCTGGGGCCGGACGACGTGACGCTGGTGAGCCTGCCGAAGCTCGACAAGGCGACGCAGGGATCGGCGTGGTTCACCGCGCTCGCGGGCGCGGGCGTCGAGGTCCCGGTGTGGCCGCTCGGGCGCGACGAGTTGCCGCGCTGGATCGGCGCGCGCCTCGCGAAGCAGGGCCAGAGGGCCTCGCCCGACACCCTCGCGTTCCTCGCCGAGGCGAGCGAAGGCAACCTGCTCGCGGCGCGACAGGAGATCGAGAAGCTGGCGCTCCTGTTCCCGGCGGGAGCGCTCGATCACGAGGCGGTGGTCGCGGCGGTCGCCGACGTCGCGCGCTACGACACCGGTGCGCTCTCCGAAGCGTGGCTCGGCGGCGAGGCAGCGCGGGCGCTGCGCATCCTCGCGGTGCTGCGGGATGAAGGAACCTCGCCGGTGCTGCCGGTGTGGCAGCTTTCCGAGGACGTGCACGCCCTCGCGATCGTGCAGGGCCTGGTCGCGCAGGGAACGCCTGCCGGCGTCGCCGTCCGGCAGTTGCGCGTCTGGGGCGGTCGCGCGAAGGCGCTCGAACGCGCCGCGTCGGCCATCCCCCGCGACGTCGTGCCGTCGCTCTTGCCGCAGGTCGCCCGGCTCGACGCCTTGACGAAGGGCCTTGGGCACGACGATCCCTGGGACGAACTCGGCGCCGCTGCGCTCGCCCTCTGCGGCAAACCGGTTCGTGCGCGGCCGATGTAGCGGAGGTTCGTGGGTCGGCGTTCAGGCCGACATCAGGGGGTTGTGGGTCGGCCTTCAGGCCGACATCAGGTATCAGAGGACAGTCGCGCCGGCGATTCGCGGGGCAGCGCTTGTGTGGGTCGGCCTTCAGGCCGACGCCTTTCGATCGCTTCGGCGCCGACCCCCTCGGGCTGAAGCCCGACCCACAGCCAAGATGCGGCAGCCTGTCGGGCTGAAGCCCAATCCGTCGGGCTGAAGCCCGACCCACAGCAGAGGGGTTGTGGGTCGGCCTTCAGGCCGACGCGCTTCATCGCATCGCCGTGAACCCCGTCGGGCCGAAGCCCGGCCCTCAGCATAGGGGATCCGGGTCGGCCTTCAGGCCGACGCCTTTCCACCGCATCGGCACAGCCCCCGTCGGGCTGAAGCCCGACCCACAGCGCCCGCAGGCCGCCGGGTAGACCGTACTCGCGCGCAGGGGCGCGCCCGAAGGCTAACCGCGTCGTCCGTCGACTGGTGTCGCTTTGGGCGCCAACTCCTTGGCTTCTTCCGACACTTGACAACTGACCGACGGTCATTTAGTGTGCCGCGCAACTGACCCGCGGTCAGTCGAGGCTGTCCCGGCCTCCCCGCGGGTCCCAAGTCGACGATGGCGGTCAGGCAACGCGCGATCCAGGCGGAGGACAAGGAGGAGCGCAACCACGCGCTCCTCGATGCGGCCGAGCGGCTGATGCTGCGCTCGCCCGACCGCGTGCCGAGCGTCGCCGAGGTCGCTGACGACGCGGGGCTCGCGAAGGGCACCGTCTACCTGTATTTCCCGAGCAAGGAGGAACTGCTGCTCGCGCTGCACGAGCGCAACGTCGGCGGCTTCTTCCGCGCGCTCTCCGCATTGCTCGAAGGCGCGGACCGCGTCGGTTTCGACCGCATCCTCGCGCTCACGCATGAACACATCGTCGAGCCTCCGCTGTTCCTGCCGCTCGCTTCGCGCTGCTTCGCCCTGATGTCGCATGCGATCCCGGACGCGGCCGCCGGCGCGTTCAAGCTGCGGATGGCCGAGCGCCTGGAGCGGGCGGGCGACGGACTGGAGCGGCACTTTCCGGCGCTCGCGGCCGGGCAGGGCGTCGAGCTCCTGCGGCACAGCTTCGCGCTGATCCTCGGGCTGTGGCAGATGGCGGGCGCCTCGGTCTGCCCGGCGGGAGCGTCGGTCGCGGTGCCCAACGCGCTCCAGTTCAGCTATCCCGACGATCTCGACCGGGCATTGCGTGCGCTCTGGCAGGGAGCCATGGCCGCGACGCAGGACGCTGCCGCGCGGAACGCGCGATGAATCGAAGCCTGCCGATCCTGCTGCTCGCAGCCGTCGCGCTCGCGTCGTGCGCGCGACACGAACCCCCGGTCGAAACCGCGCGACCGGCGATGCTCGCGCGCGTCGCGCTGGGCGCCACCGGCGCGACCTCGGTGTTCGCCGGCGAAGTGAAAGCGCGCCACGAGTCTGACCTCGGCTTTCGCATCGGCGGCAAGCTCGTCTCGCGCCCGGTCGACGTCGGCGCACGGGTCGCGAAGGGCGCGGTGCTCGCGCGCCTCGACGCGTCGGACGTCGCGCTGCAGGCGCAGGCGGCCCGGGCGGCGGTCGCGGCGGCGACGACCGAGCACGATTACGCCAAGGCCGAGTTCGAGCGCTACGCGAACCTGCATCGCATGGGATTCGTGAGCGCCAGCGCGCTCGACCAGAAGCGCAATCTGATGAACGCGAACGCGGCGAAGCTCGAGCAGGCCGGCGCGCAGCTCGCGGTCGCGGGCAATCAGGCGGGCTACGCGACGCTCGTCGCCGACCGCGACGGGGTGGTGACCGCGGTCGGAGCGGAGCCGGGCCAGGTCGTCGCCGCCGGCCCGCTGGTCGCGCGCCTCGCGCGCGAGGACGAGCGCGAAGTCGCGATCGCGGTGCCCGAGAACCGCCTGGAGGAACTCACGTCCGCCAAGCGCCTGGCTGTCGCGCTCTGGGCGCGCCCCGATCACGTCTACGCCGCGAAGGTGCGCGAGGTCGCGCCCGCGGTCGATGCCGCCACGCGAACCTTCGCGGTGCGCGTCACGATCGAGGCTCCGGACGCCGCGGTCCGACAGGGCATGACCGCCAACGTCGTGCTTCAGGGCGAGGTCGGCGCGGCCTCCGCGCTGGTCCCGTCGGCCGCGATCACCCACCTGGCCGACGGCAGGCCCGCCGTGTTCGTCTACGACCCGGCGACCGGCCGGGTGGACCTGCGAGCGGTGAAGCTCGGCGCGTTCCGCGAGGACGGCACGCTGGTCGACGCGGGCCTCGCCGACGGCGAGTGGATCGTCGCCGCGGGGGCGCACAAGCTCGTCGCCGGGCAGCTGGTGAGGCCCTGGGACGCCGCCGGAGCCCCGGCACCCGCGACCGCCGCATCCGGCGCGCCGCGCGGCTGAACGACCGTGGACCGGTCACCGCCGCCCGCGACGGTCGGCCGCGCGCGCTTCAACCTGTCCGAATGGGCGCTCACGAACCGCGCGCTCGTGCGCTACCTGATCGTCGTCTGCGCGATCTTCGGCGCGTTCGCCTACACGATGCTCGGTCAGTCCGAGGACGCGCCTTTCACGTTCAAGGTGATGGTGGTGAAGACGAACTGGCCCGGCGCCTCCGCGCGCGAGGTCGAGGAACAGCTCACCGACCGCATCGAACGCAAGCTGCAGGAAGTGCCCGGCGTCGACTGGGTGCGCAGCGCCAGCAAGCCGGGCGAATCGCTCGTGTTCTTCTCCGTCCGGGACTCGGTGCCGGCCTCGGAGGTGCCCGAGACCTGGTACCAGGTGCGCAAGAAGGTCGGCGACATCCGCGGCACGCTCCCGGCCGGCATCCAGGGGCCGTACTTCAACGACGAGTTCGGCGACACCTACATGGCGATCTACGCGCTCGCCGGCGAGGGATTCGCCCATCGCGACCTCCGGACGCTCGGCGACAGGGTGCGCGCGGAACTGCTGCGCGTCCCCGGAGTCGCGAAGGTCGACTTCATCGGCGACCAGGAGGAGAAGATCTTCGTCGAGCTGGCGAACGCCAAGCTCGCGACGCTCGGGCTCGGGCCCGCGCAGATCGCGCAGACGCTCGCCTCGCAGAACGCGATCGCCGCGGCGGGGACGCTCGAGACCTCGACCGACCGCATCGTGCTGCGTCCGACCGGAGCGTTCGACTCGCTGGACGCGATCCGGGAGACGTCGATCCGGGCGGGCGGGCGCGTGTTCCGGCTGGGCGACATCGCGACCGTGACGCGCGGCTACTCCGATCCGCCGAAGCCGCGGATGCGCGTGCAGGGCCGCGAGGCGCTCGGGCTCGGCGTCACGATGGCTCCGGGGGGCGACGTGATCCGGCTCGGGCGGGATCTCGACCGGCGCATCGGGTCGCTGCGCGACCGGTTGCCGGTGGGCGTCGACATCGTCGAGGTCGCGAGCATGCCGATCGCGGTGGCGCGCTCGATCGACCAGTTCCTGCGCTCGCTCGCGGAGGCCGTGCTGATCGTTCTCGCGGTGTCGCTCGTGAGCCTCGGCCTGCGGACCGGCCTCGTGGTCGTGGTGTCGATCCCGCTGGTGCTCGCGATGACCTTCCTCGGGATGTGGCTCCTCGACATCGGGCTCCACAAGATCTCGCTCGGCGCGCTGATCCTCTCGCTCGGGCTGCTCGTCGACGACGCGATCATCGCGGTCGAGATGATGGCGATCAAGCTCGAGCAGGGCTTCGACCGGGTCCGCGCCGCGAGCTTCGCCTACACGTCGACCGCGTTCCCGATGCTGACCGGGACGCTCGTCACCGTCGCGGGATTCCTGCCGATCGCGCTCGCGAAGAGTTCGACCGGCGAGTACACGCGCGCGATCTTCCAGGTCTCCGCGCTCGCGCTCGTCGCCTCGTGGCTCGTCGCGGTCGTCGTGATCCCGTACCTCGGCTACGTGATGCTGCCGTCGGGGGACGCGCTGCACGGCCCCTCGCCCTTCGCACGACTGCGCGCGCGGCTCCTGCGGCGAGGGCTCCCCCCGCCACGCGCGCCGTCGCCGGGCGATGCCGAGTCGGTCTACCGGACCCCGTTCTACCGGCGGCTGCGTACGACGATCGCCTGGTGCGTCGCGCACCGCCGGATCGTGATCGGCGCGACCCTCGTCGCCTTCGCCGCATCGCTCGCGCTGTTCCGCGTCGTGCCGCAGCAGTTCTTCCCGTCGTCGTCGCGGCCGGAACTCCTGGTCGACCTGCGCCTGCCCGAGGGCAGCTCGATCGCGGCGACCTTCGCGCAGGCGAAGAAGATGGAGACCATCCTCGACGGCGAGGAGGGCGTCGAGAGCTACGTCGCGTATGTCGGGGCCGGCACCCCGCGCTTCTACCTGCCGCTCGACCAGCAGCTCGAGCAGTCGAACTTCGCGCAGTTCGTCGTCACGGCCGCGTCCAACGCGGATCGCGAACGCCTGCGCGGGCGTCTGCTCGCCCGCTTCGCCGCCGACTTCCCGGAGCTGCGTGGCCGGGTGTCGCGTCTCGAGAACGGGCCGCCGGTCGGGTTCCCCGTGCAGTTCCGCGTCTCGGGCGAGGACATCGGCGAGGTGCGGCGCATCGCGCGCGAGGTGGCCGCGGTCGTGCGCGAGGACGCGCAGACCTCGGACGTCCAGTTCGACTGGGACGAGCCGTCGAAGACCATCCGGCTCGTCCTCGACCAGGACAAGGCGCGGCTGATGGGGCTCACGTCGCAGGACGTCGCGGCGTTCCTCGCCAACGCGGTGTCGGGCGTCACCGTCACGCAGTTCCGCGAGCGCGACAAGCTGATCGACGTGGTGATCCGCGGCACGGGCGACGAGCGCGCGCGCGTCTCGTTCCTGAAGGACCTCGCGATCCCGGTCGGGTCCGGCAAGCCGGTGCCGATCACCCAGCTCGCCGAGATCCGCCACGAACTCGAGGAAGGCGTGGTGTGGCGGCGCGATCGCCTGCCCACGATCACCGTGCGCGCCGACGTGCGCGGCGATGCGCCGGGGCCGGACATCGCCGCGCGCATCGACCCGAAGCTCTACCGGCTTCGCGCCGGGCTTCCG
>DAOMBL010000024.1:12743-16137 GCA_035427325.1 Casimicrobiaceae bacterium | reverse complement strand
AGCCATTCCCCCCGAGGCAACCACGGAGGCCCGCGATGCTCAGCTTCAACCGGAACGAACGCACCGGCGATGCCAAGGCCACCGACAAGAATGGACTGCGCCCGTCGATGACGCTCAACCCTCCTCCGGGAAGCGGCTCGGCTGTCGGGCGTTACGCGCCGACCGGCGGCCCGGCTCCCGCCGTTCCACCGGCCAGTCCGCAGGCCTCCGCGAGCGCACCGGCGACGACCGAGACGACGACCGAGGCCACGGCGGCCGCACCGGCTGCCGCGACGGGCACCGGCGGCAGCAAGCTGATCGTCGGGCGCAACGTGAAGCTCAAGGGCGTCGAGATTTCCGACTGCGAACTGGTGGTCGTCGAAGGCCAGGTCGAGGCCAGCGTCGCGAGCAAGGGCATGCAGATCGCGAAGCCGGGCGTCCTGAAGGGAACCGCGACCATCGACGTCGCCGAGATCGACGGCGACTTCACCGGCGAACTCACGGTGCGCCAGAAGCTCGTCATCAACGGGACCGGGCGCGTGTCCGGGACGATCCGCTATGGCAGCCTGATCGTTGCCGAAGGCGGCGAAGTGACCGGTGACGTCAGGCGCATCGACGATGCCGGAAGCACCTCGGTTCCGGCCCACGCCGACACCCGGTCGTCGGCGGTTCGCGAACGCGTGAACTGAGCGCGAACGGCCCCCTTCGTGGCGGCAATTCCCGGTAGCGCGGCCGCGTCCGCGCAGCCGGGTTGCCCGTGCTCGACCGCTTCCCGTATCCTCCGGCCTGCCACGCGACAGGAGGTCGCGGGTCGTGGCGTCCCCGGACGCCTGACCCGCCGCAGGATCGGACGTCATGACAGCGAAGCGATCTCTCACGGCACGCAAGCGGCCGGGAACCCGGACCGCCTCATCCCGCAAGACGCAAGGCGAACATCCCGTTCCGGTCCGTGGACGCGCCGCACCCGCGGTGTCGGCCGCCGTTGCCGAACGGCGCGACGTCGCCGAACGCGTCGAGTCGACCGAACTCGCGCAGGCGAGCGCGATCCGGGACCTGCTCGCGGGTGTCGCACCATCGGAGGCGCGCGCGCTGCTGCAGCGCATGCTGGCCGAAACCTCCGAGCGTGTCCGGATGTCGGAGGACGACGACGACGGCGAACTCGCGCCGTCCTGGCGCGAGGGCGGCTACCCGTACCGGCACCGCCTGTCGCGCAGGAACTACGAGCGCCAGAAATACCGGCTGCAGGTCGAGTTGCTCAAGTTCCAGCAATGGGTCCGCGACACCGGACAGAAGGTCGTCATCCTCTTCGAAGGCCGCGACGCCGCGGGCAAGGGAGGCACGATCAAGCGGTTCATGGAGCACCTCAATCCCCGCGGGGCGCGTGTCGTCGCCCTCGAAAAGCCTTCGGAGGCGGAGCGCGGCCAGTGGTACTTCCAGCGCTACGTGCAGCATCTCCCGACCGCGGGCGAGGTCGTGCTGTTCGACCGATCCTGGTACAACCGTGCAGGCGTCGAGCGCGTCATGGGGTTCTGCAGCGATGCCGAGTACGACGAGTTCCTGCGCCAGGCGCCGGAGTTCGAGCGCAACCTCGTGCGGAGCGGCATCCACCTGTTCAAGTTCTGGTTCTCGGTGAGCCGGGAGGAGCAGGCGCGGCGCTTCATCGAGCGGGAGCGCCACCCGCTCAAGCAGTGGAAGCTCTCGCCGATCGACCTCGCGTCGCTCGACAAATGGGACGACTACACGCGCGCGAAGGAGTCGATGTTCTTCCACACCGACACCGCGGACGCGCCGTGGACCGTGATCAAGTCCGACTGCAAGAAGCGGGCGCGCGTCAACGCCATGCGCTACATCCTGCACTCGATGCCGTACGCGAAGCGCGACCTCGATCGGGTCGGTCGCGTCGATCCGCTGCTCGTCGGCCGTGCCAACGTCGTCTACGAGCGGGGCGAACGCATCGTCGCGCCGGGGTCCTCGCAGATGGATGCGAGGGCATCGTCCCCGAGCCCGTCGGGCTGAGGCCCGACTCACGGCGGAGGAGTTGTGGGTCGGCCTTCAGGCCGACGCGGTGTCTTGCATCGGCATCGATCCCGTCGGGCCCACAGCGAGGATGCTGCAGCCCGTCGGGCTGAAGCCCGACCCACAGGCAAGCTGCTGCAGCCCGTCGGGCTGAAGCCCGACCCACAGCGGAGGAGTTGTGGGTCGGCCTTCAGGCCGACGCTTCTCCTGCGCAGCGGCTCGATCCCCGTCGTTCGTCGTGCATCCCCCGGAAGTCAGCCCAGCGCGCCAAGGATCGCGGCGCTCGACGACGTGCCGATCCGGTTCGCGCCGGCTTCGATCATCGCGAGCGTATCGGCGAGCGAGCGAATGCCTCCCGACGCCTTGACGCCGATCGACGGCCCCACGGCAGCGCGCATCAGACGCACGTCGGCGAGACTCGCGCCCCCCGACGGGTGGAATCCGGTCGACGTCTTGACGAAGGCGGCGCCCGCGTCCACGGCGAGCCGGCACGCGAGCCGCTTCTCGTCGTCGTCGAGCGCCGCGGTCTCGAGGATGACCTTCACCGGAGCCCCGGACGCCGCGCGCACGACCGATGCAATGTCGGCGGCGACGAGGCGCACATCGCCGCCGCGCAGCGCTCCGACGTTCATCACCATGTCGATCTCCCGCGCGCCGTCGCCCACCGCGAGGCGGGTCGCGAGCGCCTTGGCGTCGGTCCGGTCGCAGCCGTGGGGGAATCCCACCACGCTGGCGACGACCGCGTCGGCGTCGCCGAGCGCCTCGACGGCGACGCGCACCAGCCAGGGCTGCACGCAGTAGCAGCCGATCGCGAGGTCGCGCACGACGCCGGCCCCCGAGCGCACCTCGTCCGCGGTCGCCTCGGGCTTCAGCACCGAATGGTCGAGGAGGCGCGCGAGATCGGCGCGGGTCATGGCTTGCCCGCGACGCCCGCGCGAATCCGTGCGATCGTGGCGTCGAGGTAGGCGTCGAGCTTCGCGTCGTCGGCGAACTCGGGCGTCGTGTCCGGCACGCCGAGGAAGTAGACGACGAGCGACGGATGCCCCGACTTCGCTGCGCGTTCCGACGGGTAGAGCATCCACTCGGTACGCGGCGTGTCGGCGAACTGGCTGCGGGGGATGCGCACGTCGAGCCAGCCGCCCACCGCCTTCGCGAGCGAGATCGCCTGTTCCTGCTTCGTGAACGGATCGACGCCGCCGACCGCGAGCCACGGGTAGGTCGCGTCGGTGACCACGCGCACGACGACCGTCGTCGCGGCCTCCGTCGCGCCACGCCGGACCGCCCAGGCCATCGCGACGCCCTTCGCAGAGAAGGCGTCCGCACTCCCGTGGACGCTCTCCGGCGGCGACTGGGCGACGGCGGCCGTGGCGACGAACGCGGCCGCGAACGCGACCGCGGC
>DAOMBL010000024.1:0-12733 GCA_035427325.1 Casimicrobiaceae bacterium | reverse complement strand
CATGTCGGACTCCCGGGAATGAGCGCCAGCGCCTCCTCGACGAGGCGGAGCGCGACGCTCGCGCCGTCCTGCATCACCTCGCCGGGACCGGCGTTGTAGCGGACCGAGGTGAGAGCCGCTTCGCCGCAGCGCAGTTCGTATTCGATCTTCTCGCCCAGGAAGCTGTGCGCCACCACCGTCGCACGGGGCCCGTCGCCCGCATCGCGCGCAAGCCCGATCGCCTCGGGCCGGATCACCACGCGCACCGCGTCGCCCCGCGCGGTCCCCTTGGGCGCCGCGCGCACGCGGACGGTCGCCCCGAGCACGGAGACGACGGCGCCTCCGTCTGCCACGTCGACCACGCGCCCCGGCACGAGGTTCACCCGCCCGACGAAGGTGGCGACGAACTCGTTCGCCGGCCGGTGGTAGAGATCCTGCGCCGTCCCTTCCTGCACGACGCGCCCCTGGTTCATCACCGCGATGCGGTCGGAGACCGCCATCGCCTCCTCCTGGTCGTGCGTCACGTAGACCGTCGTGATGCCGAGGTTACGCTGCAGCGCCCGGATCTCGGTGCGCATCTGCACGCGCAACTTCGCGTCGAGGTTCGACAGCGGCTCGTCGAACAGCAGCACGCGCGGGCGGATCACGATCGCCCGCGCGAGCGCCACGCGCTGCTGCTCGCCGCCGGAGAGCTGGGCCGGGAACTGGTGCTCGTAGCCCGCGAGCCCGACCATGCGCAGGACCTCCGACACGCGAGTGGCGACCTCGGCCGCCGGCACGCGACGCACTTCGAGTCCGTAGGCGACGTTGTCCCCGACCGGCAGGTGCGGGAACAGCGCGTAGTTCTGGAACACGAAGCCGATGCCGCGCTCGTTCGCGGGCAGCGTCGTCACGTCCTCGCCTCCGAACCGGATCGCGCCTCCGTCGGGCTTCTCGAAGCCGGCGATCATCCGCAGCGTCGTCGTCTTGCCGCAGCCGGACGGACCGAGCAGCGTGAGGAACTCGCCGGGCGCCACGTCGAGGCGCACGTCGCGCGCCGCGTAGACCTCGCCCTTCACCCGATGGCTGAAGCGCTTCGACACGCCGTCGACCTCTACGCCGATCGTGGCGTCCGCCATGGCTCTCATCCTCCCAGGAGGCTCGTGACGCGTGCCGAGCCCGGGGCGCGGAACGCCCGCAGCACCAGTCCGATCAGCGCGATCACCACGAACACGATTACGACGACCAGCACCGAGAACGCCGCGGCAGGCCCGAGCGACAGTTCGGTGATGTTCTCGAGGATCTTCACCGTGATGAGCGTCCAGCTCACCGACACGAGGAAGATCGTCGCGCTGATCGCCGTCATCGAGCGGATGAACACGACCCCGAGCCCGGCGAAGAAGGCCGGCAGGATCAGCGGCAGCGTCACGCGGCGGAACGTGGTCCCGCTGCCGGCGCCGAGCCCCTGCGAAGCCTCCTCGAGGCTCTTGTCGATCTGCTGCAGCAACGCGATCGTCGCCCGGATCCCCGTCGGCCCGTAACGGAACACGTAGCACGCGATGATGAGGAGCGCGGTACCCGCCAGCTCGATCGGCGGCTCGTTGAACGCGATCAGGTAGGCGATGCCGACGATCGTCCCGGGCAGGGCGTAGTTGACCATCGACACCGCTTCCATCGTGCGCCGGCCCGGAAACGTCTTGCGCGTCACCAGGTAGCCCAGCAGGATGCCGTAGAGACCGCCCAGCGGCATCGCGAAGGCCGCGATGATCAGCGTGTCACGGATGACACGGAGTCCCTCGGTGAAGATGACCCGGTAGTGCGCGAGCGTGAACGTGTGGTTCGCACCCAGCGCGACGACGAGCGAGGCGTAGAGGAGCAGCGCGTAGAACCAGACGATGACGATGGTCACGAATGCACAGGCGGCGAGCAGCATCGCGCGCACGGCCGGCGAGACGCTGTCGTGCGGCGCCTGCCCGGCGCCCTTGCCGGTCACCGTCACGTAGTAGCGCCGGCTCACCCAGTAGCGCTGCAGCAGGAACACCGCCAGCGCGGGGACGAGCAACACCAGCGACAGCGCGGCTCCGCCGCGCAGGTCGAAGAGCCCGGTGATCTGCAGGAACGCCTGCGTGGGCAGGACCGGAAACTGGTTGCCGGCGAGGATCAGCGGCGTCGCGAAATCGGCGAGCGACGCGGCGAACAGCAGCAGGAACGAGTTCGCGAGCCCCGGGACGCACAGCGGCAGCGTCACCGTGCGGAACACGCGGGCGCGCGACGCGCCGAGCGAGAGCGCCATGCCCTCGATGTTCGAGTCGATCCCCGCGAGGAGCGGGCGCAGCGTCAGGTAGGCGATCGGGAAGAAGGTGAGGATCTCGGAGAACAGCGTGCTGGCGAGCCCGTAGACGGTGACGCCCTTGAGGCCCAGCAGCTCGTAGGTGATGAGCCCGCGCGGCCCGAACGAGAAGATCATCGCGATCGCCGTGGTGAACGGCGGCGAGACGAGCGGCAGCAGCACCGAGGCGTCGAGGACGGTCAGGAGCCAGGGCGGAAGGCGCCCGCGCGATGCGGTGAACGCGAACAGGAATCCGACCAGCGTGCCGCCGACGCCCACGAGGACACCCAGCAGCATGCTGTTCCAGAACGCGCGGACCTGGTGGCGGTCGGTGAGGACCGCGAGGAATCCCGTCGCGCTGAACGTTCCCTGGTCGAAGAAGATGCGCGCGAAGAGCCGCGCCATCGGATAGGCGACGAACAGCGCCAGCAGCAGCCACAGGACGAGGACCGCCAGCGCGACCGCTGGGTCGCGTCGCAGGGACGAGGCGCCGGTCACGTCGTCGCGGCGGCGATGCGCGGGCGTCCCCGGCGTTCCGGCGGACGCCCGTCGCGGCCGGGATCAGGGATTGAGGATCTCGGCGATCCAGCGGTCGACGATGCGCTTGCGGTTCTTGCCCGCGAAGTCCGCGTCGATCGGGAAGATGTTCGCGCCCTTGAGCACCGCCGCGAGCGAGGGCTCGAGCGCGACGTCCGGATGCGCGGGCACGAAGTTGATCTTGTATTTCGCGAAATGGTTCTGCATCGCCGGCGAGGTCGCCCAGTCGATGAGCTTCTTGCCGAGGTCGGGATTCTTCGCTCCCTTGATGAGCGCGATGGCCTCGGCGGACGTGCCGATCCCCTCCTTCGGGAAGCTGATCTGCACGTCGTAGCCCTTGGCCTTGGTGTCGAGCGCGTCGACGATGAAGAAGATGCCGCCGCCCGCCTGCCCCAGTCCCACCGGCAGCGTTCCGCCGCCGCCGCTCTTGGTGAAGAGCTGGACGTTCGGCCGCAGCTTCTTCATGTACGCGAACGCCTTATCCTCGTTGCGGCCGTTCACCTCGAGGATCGAGAAGATGCGCGTCACCGCGGTGCCGGAGGTGCGCGCATCCGCCATCTGCAGCATGTTCTTGTACGCGGGCGCGAGCAGGTCGTCCCAGGACGCCGGCGCCTTCAGGTTGTGCTCGGCGAGGAACTTGCTGTTGGTCATGAACACCAGCGGGTCGTCGGCGATCGCCGTCCACTGGCCGTCCGGGTGCTTCATGCGCGCGGGCAGCTTCGCGAACGAGGGCGACTTGTAGGGCTCGAACAACCCCTCGTTGATCCCCGCGGCGAAGGTCTCGACCGGCCCGCCGAACAGCACGTCGATGCGCGGGTTGCCCTTCTCGGCGGTCACCCGCGCGAGGGCCTCGCCGGAGCTGAAGCGGACGAAGTTCACCTTGATGCCGGTCGCCTTCTCGAACTCCTCGAACATCGGCCGCGCCCAGTTCTCGGGCCAGATCGAGTAGACGTTGACCGTGCCCTGCGCGTACGCGAGGGTGGCCGCGCCGGCGAGGACGCAGAACGACAGGGCGCGCGCGAAGGCGCGCTTCAGACGTGCGGGAATCATCGGGTTCCTCCTCCAGGGGTGCCGCGGTCCCACCCTGCGGGCCGCGGCCGGCGTGCCATGCGGCGACGGTACCGGAGAGCCGCCTCGCGCGTCAAATCGGGCCCGCGCACGGCGGCCTCAGGCGGCCTCGACGATGCCGGCGATCGTCTCGGCCGCAGTCTCGCACTGCGCGCGCGTCACGTCGAGATGCGTGACCGCGCGGACCGTGCGCGGCCCGAAGGCGAACAGCAGCACGCCGCTCGCCCGCGCCGCCGCCACGACAGCGGCGCCGTCGGGCGCGCCCTCGCGCAGGCCGAACACGACGATGTTGGTCTGCACGGTGGCGAGGTCGAGCGCGATGCGCGAACTACGCGCGAGGCGCTCCGCGAACCGCCTCGCGTTCGCGTGGTCGTCGGCCAGCCGGGTCATGTGGTGATCGAGCGCGTACATGCCCGCCGCGGCATAGATGCCCGACTGACGCATCGCGCCGCCGAACATGCGCCGGTAGCGGATCGCGAGGTCGATCGTCGCGCGCTTCCCGGCGAGGAGCGAGCCGCCGGGCGCCCCCAGTCCCTTCGACAGCGAGACCGCCGCGAGGTCGAACGGCGCCGCCAGTTCCGCGAGGCTGTGCCCGGAGGCCACGGCCGCGTTCCACAACCTCGCGCCGTCGAGGAAGGTCGCCATGCCGTGCTCGCGCGCCGCCGCGCAGATGCGCTCGCACGCTTCCCGCGGCACGACGATGCCACCCGAGCGATTGTGCGTGTTCTCGACTTCGACGAGCGTCGTCGGCGGGTAGATCACGTGGCCGTGCGGCTTGCGCGCCGCGAGGACTTCCGCCGCGTCGAACGTGCCGCGCGCGCCGATCTCCGTGAACTGGACGCCCGCGTTCGCGGCCGAGCCGCCCATCTCGTGCCACACGGCATGGCTCTCGCGGCTGACGATCACGTCGTCGCCCGGACGGGTCAGCGTCCGCAGCGCCACCTGGTTGGCCATGGTGCCCGAAGGCAGGAAGATCGCCGCTTCCTTGCCGAGCAGCGACGCAATCCGTTCCTGGAGCGCGTTGACCGTCGGATCCTCGCCGTACTGGTCGTCGCCGACCGGCGCGGCCGCCATCGCCGCGCGCATGGGAGCGGTCGGCCGCGTCACCGTGTCGGAGCGAAGGTCGATGGCCATAGGCCCTCGATTCTAGCGCCGGAGCACCGGAATCGTGCCGTTCGTCGGCCCGCCGGCCGCGTGCCGGCGGGAACGCAGCCTCTGGCACACCGGTTGCTGGACACCGGTCAACGTCGAGAACCCGCCACCCCGCCATGCACATCCTCATCGTCCGTACCGCCCTTGCCGCCGCCGCGTGCCTCGCGATGGCGCCGGCATCCGCCGACTTCACGCGTTGCGTCGCCGCCGACGGTACGGTGACGTTCCAGACGAAGCCCTGCGCGCAGGCCCAGGGCGGCACGAAGCTCGCCGCGACCGCGGAGGATGTCGAGCGCGCGGTGTCCGACCGCGAAGCCTCGCAACGCCGCGACCGGTGCCGCAGCGCGAAAGCGATCGCCGATCGTCAGCGCGCGCTGCTCGCGTCGGGCATCGTCGTCGATCGCAAGGCCGCGAGCGACGAACTCGCGATCCAGGAGCGCCGGATGCGACAGGACAACTGCGGCACGATGTAGCGCGGCGCATCGCCGCGGACTCCGTCCCCGCGCGCCACCCAGTTCCCCATCAGGCGGCGCGCGCCGCCCACCGGACCGCCCGAGCGTCCTCGCACTCACCGAGGAAGGAGGCGACGAGCGCGGCGAAGTCGGCCGCATCGGTGACCGGACCCATGTGGCCGGCGTCGATCCACGCGCTGCGGGCGTCCGGCAGTGCACGCGCGAGCGCGGCGACGATGCTTCGCGCGAGCGCGGGACTCCTGCGCCCCGCGACCAGGAGCGCCGGCGCCGAGATCGTGCGAAGGTCCGAAGCGTCGGTCGGCCACGCGAGCGCCGCGCGAAAGTCGAGCGGCACCTTGCCGATGCGGCGCGCGATCGAGGCGCGCGCGGCGAGGGGCAGCGATGCGAACGTCCCCTCGCCACTCCAGAAGTCGACGAAGACCTGCGACGCGAGGTGGCGATGGCCTCCCTGCACGAGCGCCGCGACCTCCTCGGCGAGCCGCTCGAGTTCCGCGCGCGACGCATCGTGCGGCGGGAGCATCCGAAAGGCGACGGGCTCGTACAGCGCGAGGCTCGCGACGCGCTCCGGGTGCAGCCTCGCGTAGCGAAGCGCGACGAACCCGCCGTACGAGTGCCCGACGAGGTGGATGCGCGAGCGTGGCGCGACGAGGCCGTCGAGACGCCGCTCCAGCGCGCGAACATCGTCGTCGACGTCGGAAGGCACATCCGGCTCGGCGGACGGCAGGTCGCCGTAGCCGGTAAGGTCGAGGGCGATCGCGCGATACCGCGGCGCAGTCACGCCGATGAGGGCCGACCACTGCGACTTCGATCCCAGCGACGCGTGCAGCATGACGACCGCCGCGCCACGGCCCTGGACGAGGCTCCCGTAGCCGGCGCCGGGCGCAGTCGAACTCGAATCGGGTCGGGTCGGAAGCGGGGCGTGCGCGGGCATGGCGGGACTCCGGAAGATCGGAAGGGACATCCTCCGAGTCTAGGCACCCCGCGTTTCAAGCCGATGTGCGCGACCGGCCCGCCGCGTTTCGTTTGTTTCACCGGCGCCGCCCCGGAGGCGGCTTCACTCCGCGGCCGTCGCCGAACCGCGCGCGCCGAGTTCCGCGACCACGCGCCGCACTTCGCCGGGCAGGAACGGCTTCTCGATGACGGGCTGGCCCGTCGACCGGACGAACTCGCGCAGCGACGTCGCGAGCGTGTCGCCCGTGACGAACACGACGTTCCTGGCACGGCCTGGCCAGCGCCGCACGATCTCCTCGTAGAGCGCGCGTCCGTCGAGGCCCGGCATCCGCACGTCGGTCAGGATCACGTCGAACGCCTCGTCGGCGAGCCGATCGAGCGCCTCGCTGCCGGACGCCGCGGTCACGACTCGCCCTTGCGCGCCGCCCAGGATCTCGGCGAGCGCGTCGCGGATGTCGCGCTCGTCGTCGACGATCAGGATCGACCGTCTCGCGTCGCCCGCGCCCGCCGGCGACGGGACCGTGCCCTTCTCGGCGCCGAGTTCGCCCACCGGTAGCGACACCGTGAACGCGACGCCGCCGTCGGGCGAATCGTCGACCGACAGGCTGCCCCCGTGCGCCTCGGCGATGCCGAGGCTCACGGCGAGTCCGATGCCGGTGCCCGCGCCGCTCGGCTTGGTGGTGAAGAACGGCTCGAACACGCGCGCGCGCAGCGACGACGGAATGCCCGGTCCGTTGTCCGCGACCGTCACCGCCAGCATGCGCCGCTCGACGTCGAAGCGTCCGGTGACGCGAATGCGCCGCGGCAACGGACGGTCCTGCAGCGCCTGCTGCGCGTTGATCAGCAGGTTGAGCATCACCTGGTGGAGCTGGTCGGCGTCGGCGAACACGCGCGGCAGGTCGGGCGGGCAGTCCACGGCGACCTCGACACCGCTCGTACGCAGAGCATACGCGGCGATGTCCAGCGCCGCGTCCACCACCTCGCGGATCGCGACCGGCCCGCGCGCGGGCCGCTGTTGCCGCGCCATCGCGAGGAAGGTCCGCACGATGCGCGCGCAGCGCTCGGCCGCCGTGCGAATCTTGCGCGCCGCCGCCTGTGTCTCCGGCTCGCCATGTTCCTCGAGCAGCACCGCCCGGGCGACGACCACGGACAGCGGATTGTTGAGTTCGTGCGAGACCCCTGCGAGAAGCGCGCCCAGTGCCGCGAGTTTCTCGCGCTGGTAGATCGACTCGCGCTGGCGCGCGAGTTCCTCGGCCGAGCGCTTGCGCTCCGTGATGTCGCGCGCGATCGTCAGGACGTGCGGCCTGCCCTGGTACTGCATCGGGATGGCGTGGAGGTCGAGTTCGAGGACCGAGCCGTCCTGGCGTTGCGCCTGCAGTTCGGTGTGGACCGCCTGCCCCGCCGCCGCCGACCGCAGGAACGACTCCGGATACGTCGGGCCGGACGCGACTGACCGGTTCGACGGGTCCGGACCGGACGCGTAGCCGTAGATCCGCCACAGCGCGGGGTTCGTGTCGACGCGCTCGCCCGCCTCGTTCCACAGCGCGAGGCCGTCGATCGACGCGTTGAACATCGCGTGGTACTGCTCTTCGCTCGCCCGGAGCGCGGATTCCGCCGCCTTGCGGTCGGTGACGTCCCTCGCGAGCACGAGAACGCGGTCGCGCCCGCCGATCTTCACGCGCCGTCCGAACACGTCGTACCAGCGGCGTTCGCCGCTCTTCGCGCGCCCGCGCCACTCGAAGCGCAGCTCCTCCCCGGCCACCGCGCGGCGGAACAGCGCGGCTGCGTCGCCGGGACCGTACGGCGACTCGCCGCTGCCGAGCGTCCCGGGATCGAGGCGGCGGAACTCGTCGCGCGTGTAGCCGAACGCGGCGCAGGCCTTTGGATTCGCGTCGACGATCGCGCCGCTGTCGATGTCGCGCACGAAGATCGCGTCCTCGGCGGCATCGAAGATCGCGCGATAGCTGGCCTCGGACGCGCGCAGCGCCTCGTCCGCGCGCTTGCGCTCGGTGATGTCGGTCGAGATGCCGCAGACCGCGTAGGCGCGGCCGCCCGCGTCGTGCAGCGGGAACTTGATCGAAATGTAGGTGTGCGGCCCGTCGTCGAGGCGCGCGACCTCCTCGAACTCCATCGGCGCGTTCGCGGCGAGCACGAGCCGGTCGTTCGCGCGGTGCGGCCCGGCCACGTCCTCCGCGAGACACTCTTCCTCGGTCCTGCCGACGACCTCGGCCTGCGTCAGGCGGAACAGGCGCTCCCATTCTCGGTTGACGAACAGGAAGCGTCCGTCCGTGTCCTTGACCGAAACCACCGCGGTCGCGTTGTCGAGGATCTGCTGCAGGCGCGCCTCGCTGTTCTCCAGGTCGCGCTGGATGCGCACGCGCGTCTCGAGATCCCGGCGCAGCCGCCGGTTCGTGTCGGCGACCCGGCGCGCCATCGCGTCGAACGCGCGGCCGAGGCGACCCAGCTCGTCGCGGCCGTCGAGGCCGCTTCGCGCGTCGAGGTTGCCGGTCGCGATCTCCTCGGCGGCGTGGACGAGCTGCGCGGTGCGGCGGGTGAGCAGGAAGTGAAGCACCAGCCACATCGCCAGCGCGAGCGCGGTGACCCAGCCCGCCCAGGTCAGCGACTGCCGGAGCACGAGCGCGCGCGCCTCCGCCTTCCTGCCGCGCAGGTCGTAGCCCAGGAACATGGCGCCGTACCGCGACGGCCTGAGTTCCGCGCCCGCGCTTCCCATCAGGATGCGCGCATGGCCGATCAGCCCAGACGCGTTCTCGTCGATTCCCATGCCGGGCCGCAACTCCCGGATCTCGTCGAGATCGACGTCGGGGAGCGCGTCCGAGACCGGATGGCCGAGCCACGCGCGCCGCGTGGACGCGATGACCTCGCCGCGGTCGTCGGCGAGCGCCGCGAAGCCGACTTCGTGACTGTGCGAGAGCACCGACACCTCGTGCTGCGCGCTCGCGATGTCCCCCTTCAGCAGCAGGTACTCGAGCGTGCTCTGCAGCCGCGACATCTCCTGCGCCATGCGCTCGCGCGCCGCCAGTTCGACCGCGCGCTCGGCACGCGGCGCGTGGTAGAGGAGATTGACCGCGGAGAGCGCCGCCGCCAGCCCCAGGAGCACGAGCGGGATCGTGACCTTGAGCGAGGCCGGCGCCCCGGGTTTCATCGCTCGAGTTCTGAGAGCGGCGCGGGCGCGAGCAGCGCGGGGATGGAAACAGCGGATCGCAGGAGCTTCGCGTCGATCATCAGCGCCATCAGGCGTTCGCCGCTCACCGCGAGCGCGGGATCCGGGCCGGCCAGCATCTTCAGGTTCTCCTCGCGGGACGGGATGTGCAGGCCCGAGAGCGCCGCGAGGAACTGCTCGCCCGACGTCTGCTGCCGGATGCCCATGCGCCGGGCGGCCTCCTTCGGCTCGCGCTCGAGGTAGGCGATCGCGTCGAACCAGCCCCGCAGCACCGTCCGGATCGCGTTCGGCTGCTTCTCGATCGCGCTCGGGCGCACCGCGATCAGGTCGACGATCTCGCCGGGGATGCTCCGGCTGTCGAACAGGATCGTCGCGCCCGCCTTCAGCAACTGCTGGCGAAAAGGATCGAACGTGACCGCACCGTCGACCTCGCCCTTCTCGAAGGCACCCGGCTGCTCGTTCGACTCCATGTGGACGACCTCGACGTCGCCCGCGCTCATGCCGTTCAGCGCGAGTGCCCGCGCGAGAACGAACGCGCCGAGCGCGCTGCTCTCGACCGCGACGCGCCGCCCCTTGAGGTCCTGCATGGTCTTCATGTCCCCCCGACCGACCACGACGTCCGCGCCGTGGGAGACGTCGACGACCAGGACGATGCGCGGCTGGAATCCGTCCGCCGCCAGCCCGAACAACTCGTCGAGGCTGATCACCATGCCGTCGATCGCCTGGTTGCGGAACGCGCGCAACACCTCGCTCGCGGACGGGTACTCGACGAGTTGCACCACCGCCGGATCGAGCTTGCCCAACTCGCGGGCGAGGTAGAGCGGCTCGCTCCCGATCCAGACGTTGGTGCCGATGCGCAGCGGCGGCTCGGGCTGGCGGTCGCACGCAGCCAGGGCGAAAGCCGACAACGCGAGGAAGATCGCGAGGAACGCGCGGCGCGCGACGGCGCGAGGGTGGGCCATCATGTCAGTTTCCGTCCGGGACGAACACATAGCCTTCGTTGCGGACCGTCCGGATGAAGCGCGGGTGCTCGGGGTCCGGCTCGATCTTCTTGCGGATCCGCATGACGCGAAGATCCACGCTGCGGTCGAAAGGATCCCAGTCGCGCCGGTTGAGGTTCAGGATGCGTTCGCGCGAGAGCGCCTGGTTCGGATGCTCGGCGAGCGCTTTCAGCAGGTCGAACTCGAGCGACGACATCGGCACCTCGTTGCCCGCCTCGTCGGTCAGCCGGTGCGCGGCGAGGTCGAGGACGCAACGGCCGATGCGCACGCGTTCGGCGCCGAGATCCGCGCGGTTCGCCGCCGACATGCGGCGAAGCACGCTGCGGACGCGCGCGAGCACCTCGCGGGGATCGAAGGGCTTCGGGACATAGTCGTCCGCGCCCATCTCGAGGCCGACGATCCGGTCGACGACCGTCGACGCGGAGGTGACGAGCACGATCGCGATCGACGCGTAGCGCTCGCGCAGGTGCCGGGCGAGGGTGAGCCCGTCCTCGCCCGGCATCGTGATGTCGACGAGCGCGAGGTCGATCACGTGTTTCGCGACGATGGCTTTGGCCGCTTCCGCGTTCGCGGCGCCCATCGTCGCGTAGCCGTGCTTCCCCAGGTACTCCTCGAGCACCTCGCGCACATCCGGCTCGTCGTGGACGACGAGTATCGTGGTGCTCGCGTTCAACGCCACCTCTCGCTGCCCGGCACCCTCGCCCGCGTCCGTGGGGACGGCGCCCGGCGAAAACGCGAATCCTACCGCCGCGGCGACGCGTTGTGGCGGCGCCAGCGCCCGCGCTGCGACCTCGGCTGCGACATCCGGAGCGGAGTGCTGTCCGATGCGATTCATCGCTCGTCTCCCGGACGCCTGCCCGGCCCGTGCCGGATCGGGTCCGCCGGCGTCGCGGCAAGAATAGCCGGGGCCGGGCCGCAGTCCCGTCGCGCGAACGCCCGCTGAAACAAAAGAAACAAATCCGGGGCATCCGCGTGGCATGCATGCATGGTTCGCGCGACATCGGGGAGTCGATGGGCGGAGGCTGAAACGCGGGAAACAAATCTGCCGGTGGCCTGAAATCCGCCGGAGACATGGCGTCCCTAGACTCGGCCTCTCCTGAACGGAGGAAAGCCGAACCCATGTCCCACCCTGCCATCACCGACGAACGCGCACGGCCGACTCGCCGCGCGATGCACCAAGATAACGCGGCACCGCATGTCGAAACGCATTGGACGCGCGTGCTGTACCACGACCTCGAATCGCCGCGGCTCGCTGGAGATGCGCACGCCGGCGACTCCCAGGCAGCGAATGCGGGTGGCGGCGACCGTTCCGCTCCCCCGCCGAGTAGGCCCGGGAAGATCGCGGCGCTGCTGCTCGGGCTCCGGGTCACCGTCTTCCTCGCTGTCGCCGGCGCCATGCACCTGGCCGGAAACGACGAGGCCGTGCTCGCGCATCCGACGGTTGGCCCGTCCACCCTTCCGGCGTCCGTATCGACGCCGCCGCGCGACGAGATCCCTCCCCAACCCCGTTTCGCCTGACCAGGAGAACTGTCATGCAACCGCACGTCGATGCTTCACGCGCCTTCGCGCAGGAACGCGAAGCCGTTCCCCCGATGCAACAGGTCGTCTCGCCGCGCAGCGCGGCGCTCGTCCGCGCCTATGCCGCGAACGACGCGATGCTGCCGGTGGAACGCGGCGACGGGCGCGGTTCCGATCTCGATGCGCACGCACGGCACGCGGCGGCGGCGAACGGCTTCGGCGACACCGACCTGCCGGCGCAGACGACGATCGCCCGATCGCCCGTCATCGAGCCGCACATCGGCGACGACCACGGACCGACGCGACCGCATGTCGTCCGACTGTACCGCGCGGCATCCCGCCTGCGGTCGCGTCTCGTGGGCGACGCGATCGTGGCCGCCGGCCGGGCGATCGCGCGCGGGATCCTCGGTGCATGGGTCGCGTTTCGACAGAACCGCATCGCTCGCGACACGCACCTGTCGCTGGACGAACTCGACGACCGCACGTTGCGCGACCTCGGCCTCAACCGCAGCGAAACCTGGTCGATCGGCATGGAAGCCGCCGGCCGCGCCGAACGCACGCGGAT